>JAQVER010000036.1 GCA_028697885.1 Desulfocapsaceae bacterium | reverse complement strand
CTCAGGACAGGCCGGCAGAGAGATGGCCAAATTGAGAGCCTTTCTTGATGATCTGGAAAACGGCAACTTGACCAATGCGCAAGGCAAGCCCTTTGACACCATGATCCATGTGGGGATAGGAGGGTCGGATCTTGGTCCCCGGTCTGTGTATGAGGCCTTGCGTGCCTATAGCCGGCCGGGAAGGCAGGTCTTTTTTATTTCCAATGTTGATCCCGATGATGCGGCTGCTGTCCTGCGCCAAGTCAATCTGGCAACCACCTTGGTTAATGTCGTGTCCAAGAGCGGAACCACCCTCGAGACCTTGACCAATGAGAGTTTGATCAGAAGGGCCTTTGAGGGACAGGGGCTTGATCCGGCCCGGCACTGTATTGCAGTGACCGGTGAAGGGAGCCCCATGGACAGTCCGTCCAGATATCTCCGCTCATTTTACATGTTTGATTATATCGGCGGCAGATACAGCTCAACCTCAATGGTCGGGGCGGTCATGCTTGGTTTTGCCCTGGGGATTGAGGCGGTACTGGAATTTTTGGAAGGGGCCTCTTTAATGGATCTGGCAGCGGAGGAGCCAAGGCTTCAGCAGAATTTACCTCTTCTTCTGGCGCTGCTGGGGGTTTGGAATCATACCTTTCTCGGGAGTGCGACAGTGGCCGTGCTCCCTTACAGCCAGGCCTTGCACAGGTTTTCAGCTCATCTTCAGCAGTGCGATATGGAGTCGAACGGCAAGTCGGTCTCGCGCTATGGAGAACCGGTGGCTCCCCTGAAGACCGGTCCTATCCTCTGGGGTGAGCCGGGTACAAATGGCCAGCATGCTTTTTATCAACTACTGCATCAGGGGACAGAGATTGTACCGGTAGAGTTTATCGGTTTCCGGCGCAGCCAATATGGGGAAGATCTGGAGATTGAAGGGAGTACTTCCCAGCAGAAACTGGTGGCGAATCTTTTGGCCCAATCCCTGGCCATGGCCATGGGGCAGAAGGATGAAAATCCCAATCGGAGGTTCCCGGGGAATCGTCCAAGTCTGATTTTGTTGGCCGATAAATTGACCCCGAAAATCATGGGGGCACTTCTGGCTTTGTATGAGGCCAAGATCGTTTTCCAGGGGTTTTGCTGGAATATTAACTCCTTCGATCAGGAGGGTGTGCAGCTGGGGAAGGTGCTTGCGGGCCGAGTGCTTGACCTGATGAGGGAAGGACGGAAAAATGATGATGTCGATTTTTCCTCCGAGGTTGCCTTGATAAAGATGGCAAAAATGAACCAAGAATGACAAAAGTTGAAATGAATATTGATTCATTTTCGAGTGAATTTTCATTCGTTTTTTGTTGACAAAAAATTTGTTCAGAGATATTGTCCGTCGCTGAATGATTATTCAATGGTGTATAGTTTTTGAGAACTGGTACACAATACTGACCGAAGGGCAGTATTTAAAAGGTGAAGCATTCAAAGAGTAATGGCCAGCGTTATTTCGTTTCTCTTTTAAGTATGAAGAGTGAAGGGATGCTGGTGAGTATATTTTGGTAAAGGTTGAAGTTAAACTAGTAATTTAAAGGAGGAAAATTCATGGCAAAGCATGAGACGCCCCTGTTGGATGAGCTTGAAAAAGGCCCATGGCCAAGCTTCGTTACCGACATCAAGCGCCAGGCAGAGAAGAACCCAGATTGTTGGGATATCCTTGGTCAGGTAGAGCTGTCTTACAAAGAGAAAATCACCCATTGGAAACATGGTGGTATCGTTGGTGTTTTCGGATATGGTGGTGGTATTGTCGGTCGTTATTCAGACATGCCAAAACGTTTTCCAGGTGTTGAGCATTTTCATACTGTTCGTCTTGCCCAGCCAGCCTCAAAGTATTATTCCACCAAGCATCTGCGTGACATCTGCGATCTTTGGGAGAAATATGGTTCCGGTATGACCAATATGCACGGTTCAACCGGCGATATTGTTATGCTTGGTTGCCGTACTGAGGCCCTTGAGCCTTTCTTCTATGATCTGACCCATAACCTGCAGCAGGATCTGGGCGGTTCAGGTTCCAACCTGCGTACCCCTGCCAACTGTCTTGGTCAGTCTCGCTGCGAGTGGGCCTGTTATGATACAGAAGAGGCATGTCACCATCTGACCATGCACTATCAGGATGAGATCCATCGTCCAGCATTTCCTTATAAATTCAAATTCAAGTTTTCCGGTTGTGCAAATGACTGTGTAGCTGCTATTGCCCGCTCAGATGTGGCGGTTATCGGCACCTGGAGGGATAATATCCGTATTGACCAGGCTGCCGTAAAAGAATATGTCGCTGGCAATATCCCATCAAACGGCGGTGCCCATGCCGGTCGTGACTGGGGTAAGTTTGACATTAAAAAAGAGGTAATTGACCTTTGTCCAACCGGTTGTATGTGGATGGAAGGTGGCGAGCTGAAGATCGATGACAGCGAGTGTACCCGTTGCATGCATTGCCTCAATGTTATGCCTCGTGCCCTTCGTCCGGGTGTAGATCAAGGTGCGACCATTTGTTGTGGTGCCAAGGCCCCAATTCTTGATGGTGCCCAGTTTGCAACTCTGATTGTACCTTTCATGAAAGTCTCTGCTGACAATGAGTTTGAAGAGTTGATCGAATTCATTGAGAAGATCTGGGATTGGTGGATGGAAGTCGGCAAGAACCGTGAGCGCGTGGGTGAGACCATGCAGCGCATTGGCTTGCCAACCTTTATCAAGGTAATGGAACTGGAGCCTATTCCACAACATGTGAAAGAGCCTCGTTCTAATCCTTATGTTTTCTGGCAGGAAGAAGAAGTTCCAGGTGGATTTAGTCGTGATGTTGATGAGTTCCGTGCTCGTCACGCTGCCTAATTTGAAGTTAAATCGAGTAATTAACTCGTATATATAAGGAGATTGATAAAATGGCCTATGATCCAGCCAACCCGATGTCCGATAGGATTTCCGACATTGGTCCCAGATATTATTCTGAATTTCATCCACCAGTTGTTAAAGCCAACAAAGGCAAATGGCTGTGGCATGAGATCACACAACCTGGTGTTCTGGTACATAAATCAGAGACCGGCGACGAATGCTGGACAGTCCGTGTTGGGGCTGCCCGCTTGATTTCCATCGAGCTTATTCGTGAAATGTGTGACATCGCCGACAAACATTGTGATGGTTACTTCCGTTTCACCACCCGTAACAATGTTGAGTTCATGGTGGATGCTAAATCCAAGGTTCAGCCACTTCTTGATGATCTGGCAGGCCGCGGCAACAGGTTCCCAGTTGGTGGAACTGGTGCCGGTGTTACCAACATCGTTCATACTCAAGGGTGGGTTCATTGTCATACACCTGCCACTGATGCTTCCGGCGTTGTTAAGGCAGTTATGGATGAGCTTTTTGATTATTTCACCTCCATGACCCTCCCAGCTCAGGTACGTATTGCTCTTGCCTGCTGTTTGAACATGTGTGGTGCTGTACATGCTTCTGATATCGCTATCCTTGGTGTACATCGTAAACCACCAATGATTGATCACAAACGTATCACCGGTGTGTGTGAGCTGCCACTTGCCATCTCTGCCTGTCCTCTTGGCGCTGTTAAACCAGCCAAGGCTATGGTAGATGGTGAGGAAATCAAGACGGTACAGGTTAATGCAGATCGTTGTATGTTCTGTGGAAACTGCTATACCATGTGTCCTGCCATGCCTCTTGCTGATCCTGAAGGTGACGGTATCGCCATTCTTGTTGGTGGTAAGGTTTCCAACAGAATCAGTGCTCCAAAATTCTCCAAGCTGGTTATCCCCTTCCTGCCCAACACTCCGCCACGTTGGCCTGAGACCGTTGCTGCTGTCAAGGGAATCCTTGAAGCCTATGCCAAAGATGCTAAGAAGTATGAGCGTGTTGGCGAGTGGGCAGAGCGGATTGGCTGGGAGAAGTTCTTTGAGAAATGCGATATTCCATTCACCATCAAGAGTGTTGATGACTATCGTTTGGCTTATGATACCTGGCGTACGACTACTCAGTTCAAGTACACCTCTCATGTTAAGTAATTGACATGATGGCATGATCGATTTTAAATGGTTAAAATCGATCATGCCTGCTGGATACTTGCCTGTTCATAATTTTTTTAGGAGTATGTGCAATGGCATTAAGTATTGAAGAGCTCAAGGCTGCGATCCTGAAGAAGGCTGAGTCAGCCCCCAAACCACAGCTCTATATCAAGGATTTTTATGCATGTGATCCTGATGCAAAACCACGTGTAGTAAAGAATGCTGCCAATGATCTGGTTAAGGAAGGAAAGATGATGTTCTGGTCTTCCGGTTCTACCACCATGTATGCCATGAAAGATCGTATCAAGGATGAAGAAGGCGCAGGTGGAGTGAATTAGTTTTTAAATTCTCGAATTTAGAGAGTTGATGAGGTGCCGAGTTTTAAACTCGGCACTTTTTTTTTGCCTTTTTTTTTAAGAATATAATGAAAGACATACTTCTTCTGGAGACGGTTGATTCGACAAACCGGGTTGCGCGTGATCTTGGGACTGCGGGAAAACCACATGGCTATGCGGTGGTGGCTGGCAGTCAGTTACATGGACGGGGCAGGTTGGGGAAGGCTTGGCAATCTCCACCCGGAAAAGGTCTCTACGCTACGATTTTGTTACGACCTTGTCTGGAGGTCAAGGAGTACTCAAAAATAACCTTAACGGCAGGACTTGCCCTCAGTCAGGTCCTTGAGGAGGTATGTCAACTGGACGTAGCATTGAAATGGCCCAACGATATCTATATCTCTGGCCGCAAGTGCGGTGGTATCCTGGTAGAGACCTCATCTCTTCAGGGAGAAGCCGATGGGCACTTTGCTCTTGTGGGCATAGGGGTGAATGTGAATACAGAGAAAGAGGCGTTTTTGCCAGACTTGCGAAAAAGCGCAACCTCTCTCTTTTTAGAAAGTGGCAAAGAATATGAGATATTGTCTCTTTTTGAGGCAATCCGGTCCAGACTTCTGCAGTTGATCTTCCAACTTGCGCATGAAGGTTTTACCGATATTCTCAATAAGTGGCGAGAACGGGATATGTTACAAGGGAAGTGGACGCAGTGGTTAACACCCACGGGTGAGGTCATTTATGGTGAGTCACTTGGCGTGGATAATAATGGAATTTTGTCGGTACGGGATCGTTCAGGGAAAATCCACGAGGTGCTTTCGGGTGATGTGTCTCTAACCCCACAGTTAGGAGGCCGTGAAATAATCTGACCTCAAATACCCATTTCATTAAAGCCCGTTAAGCCAATCTATAGGTTCTGTCGGCCTTTAAATATTGTGCAGTGGCTGATTAATGCAAAGTAGGAGAAGGCAGGTCGGTCTTGTGAAAGAATCATTGTGTTCTGCCTTCTCCCTTCAGTTGCCTAATAGCGATAATAGTCTGGTTTATATGGCCCTTCGAGAGGTACGCCGATATATTCAGCTTGTTCCTGGGTCAGGACGGTGAGATGTGCTCCGATTTTTTTCAAATGCAGTCGGGCAACCATTTCATCGAGATTTTTTGGCAGGAAATAGACCTTGTTCTCGTATTGTCCTGGGTTTTTCCAAAGTTCAATCTGGGCCAAGACTTGGTTCGTAAATGAATTGCTCATGACAAAGCTGGGATGGCCTGTGGCGCATCCCAGATTCACTAACCGTCCTTCGGCGAGGATGATAATTTTTTTGCCGTCCGGGAAAATTACATGATCGACTTGGGGCTTGATATTTTCCCAAGGGAGGTCTTTGATGCTGGCAATATCAATCTCTGAATCAAAGTGACCGATGTTACAGACAATGGCTTGATCAGGCATCATTTCCATATGTGATCGGGTGATCACCCGCAGGTTGCCGGTACAGGTGACAAAGATATTGCCAATAGGGGCGGCCTCTTCCATGGTCACCACTCTATACCCTTCCATGGCCGCCTGCAGGGCACAGATGGGATCGATCTCAGTGATGTAAACGGTGGCACCCATGCCGCGCAGGGCTTGCGCACAGCCTTTTCCTACATCACCGAAACCTACAACTACAGCATTCTTGCCGGCAATCATCACATCCGTTGCCCGTTTAATGCCGTCTATTAATGACTCGCGACAGCCGTAAAGGTTGTCAAATTTTGACTTGGTAACTGAGTCGTTCACATTAAAAGCAGGGCACATCAGTTTGCCACTCTTGGCCATCTCGTTCAGTCGATGGACCCCTGTGGTGGTTTCTTCACTGATGCCACGGATATTTTTCATATCGTCTTTGTACTTATCATGCATGATCAGAGTGAGGTCTCCCCCATCATCAAGGATCATGTTTGGCCGCCAGTTCTCCGGTCCAAAGATAGTCTGATCAATGCACCACCAGAATTCTTCTTCATTCTCTCCTTTCCAGGCAAAAGTGGGAATACCGGCAGCAGCCATGGCTGCTGCCGCATGATCCTGAGTGGAAAAAATATTGCAGGATGACCAGCGGATCTCTGCGCCGAGATCCACCAGGGTCTCCATAAGAACGGCAGTCTGAATTGTCATGTGCAGGCATCCGGCGATACGGGCGCCCTTAAGGGGCTGTGCGTCATGGTATTCATTGCGGAGGGCCATGAGCCCCGGCATCTCAGTTTCGGCAATTTCGATTTCTTTTCTGCCCCATGCGGCAAGGGACATGTCGGCAACCTTGTAATCATTTTGTAATGCAGTCATTTAGAATACCTCTGTGTAAAATGGATAAGCATAAATTAAAAGGCCCACCTGCTCTGGTGCCAGAGCAGGTGGGGGATATGTGAAAAGCTGTAAGGAGGATTTTTGTTTTGTAACGATTCTTACAGCTTGGCGTCTTCGCGCAATATTTCGGCTTTATCGGTTCTTTCCCAAGTGAAATCCTCGCGCTCTCGGCCAAAATGACCGTAAGCGGCAGTGGCTTGATAGATGGGGCGCAAAAGGTTCAGGTGCTGAATAATGGCCTTGGGGCGCAGGTCGAAGTGTCGCAGGATGAGAGCTTTGATCTTATCATCAGAGATGGCACCGCTACCAAAACTATTTACATTGATTGAAACCGGCTGGGATATTCCGATAGCATAGGCAACCTGGACCTCAATTTCCGTAGCCAAGCCGGCGGCTACGATGTTTTTGGCAATATAACGTCCCATATAAGAAGAAGAACGATCTACCTTGGAAGGATCTTTTCCGGAAAAGGCTCCACCTCCATGCGATCCCTTACCGCCATAAGTATCAACAATAATCTTGCGACCGGTTACGCCGCAATCACCCACTGGTCCCCCAATCACGAAACGACCGGTGGGGTTGATAAAGTATTTTGTTTTGTTGTCGATCATTTCTGCGGGCAGAATCGGCTTGATGATCTCTTCCATGACCCCTTCTTTCAGGTCTTCATAGTTAACGGTCTCATCATGCTGGGTGGAGAGAACGACCGCTTCTACACGTTTGGGCACGTTATTTTCATACTCAATGGTCACCTGGCTTTTGGCATCAGGACGCAGCCAGGGAAGTCGACCGGATTTACGTACTTCAGACTGGCGTTTGACCAGGCGGTGGGCATAAGTGATAGGCATGGGCATCAAGACTCGGGTCTCGTTACAGGCATAACCAAACATCAGTCCCTGATCTCCGGCCCCTTGATCAAGGTCGAGACCAGTGCCTTCGTTTACGCCCTGCGCAATATCTGGAGATTGTTTGTCAATGGAAGTAAGGACTGCACAGGACTGCCAATCGAAACCCATGTCCGATGAGTTATAGCCAATGGAACGAATGGTCTGACGAACTACATCGGGCATGTCAACCCAGGCGGTGGTGGTGATCTCACCGGCAATGACAGCCATGCCAGTCGTGACCAGGGTTTCGCAACCAACCCTGGCAAGCGGGTCCTGGGTGAGAATGGCATCAAGAATAGCATCGGAGATCTGATCGGCAACTTTGTCAGGGTGTCCTTCTGAAACGGATTCTGAGGTGAAAAGATAATTGGTCATGAGAAATGTCTCCAGTAAGAGAGAAAGCTGACTCACTTATAACATAAAAAATGATGTATATAAGTGCTAAGGCTTTGTTAATTTATATGGAATCAATTAGGATAAATAAATATTATACATTGATGAGAAATGAGACTTTTTGTCAACAAAAAAGGGACGAAATGGTAAGAAAATTACTTTAATCTTTTTTAAATTAGTGATTCTTTATTACTTGTCAAGTGAAGCGCCGCCTCATTTGAGAGAGATTAATTTTAGAGAGTATGTTGTTGTCAATGATAACTCTGCAAGGGAGAGATTGTTTTGGGTATGTATAGAAGTTTTGTGGTACGAGAGCCGCGCAAAGGGGAGTTTTTTCGGTCGATTGAAGAGAAGGACACGCAGGATCTGCCGGAAGGAGAGCTTCTGGTCAGGGTCCATTATTCCTCGCTGAACTATAAAGATGCCCTCTCTGCCACGGGTAATCGTGGCGTCACACGACGCTATCCTCATACTCCTGGCATTGATGCGGCCGGTGTGGTGGAGCAATCTACTGTTGCCACTTTTCAGCCTGGAGATCAGGTTGTGGTCTCGGGGTATGATCTGGGCATGAATCATCCGGGTGGCTTTGCAGAATATGTACGGGTTCCGGCCGCATGGGCCGTGAGGCTTCCTGAAAGCCTGACGCTGAAGCAGAGTATGATGCTGGGGACAGCCGGCTTTACGGCTGGTCGTTGTGTAGAGATGCTTGTGCGGCAGGGTTGTGTCCCCGGGGAAGGTGACATCCTTGTGACCGGGGCTACCGGTGGGGTTGGGTCGACCAGCGTGGCTATGCTCGCCAAGCTGGGTTTTGCAGTGACGGCCCTCTCCGGAAAAAATGAACCGGATTTCCTTTTTGATTTAGGGGCTCGTGAGGTGCTGGCCAGGGGAGAATTTGTAAGGTCTCGTAAAAAAGTGCTCCTGCCGGAAAAATGGGCCGGAGTGGTGGATACCGTCGGTGGCGAATATCTGGAGACTGCCATCAAGGAGACTCGTTATGACGGGGTTGTTACCAGTTGCGGCAATGCGGCCTCTGGTGATCTGGCTCTTACGGTTTATCCTTTTATTATCCGGGGAGTACGGTTGATCGGCATTGATTCCGCCAGGTGTTCCCTGGCCGTCCGAGAGCGAATCTGGCAGTTGTTGGCAACGGAGTATAGATTCAGTCAGCTTGATCATCTTGCGTCAGTGCTTACCTTGGAACAACTTGATGGGGCGATCCAGCGTATGCTTGCAGGAAGTTTACGGGGACGGGTGGTTGTACAGTTGATATGAGTCTTTATCACAAAATGTTTGGAGTGGAGAAAAACGAGGTAATGTCGATACAGGAAGCACAGAAGGTTTTTTTAATCGAAGAACAAGGCCTTGCCGCAGTCCGGGAACGGATTGGTGAGGAGTTTGAGAAGGCGGTTGATATGCTTTTTCATTGTCCCAGTCGTGTGGTTATTACTGGAATTGGGAAGTCTGGGATCATTGGACAGAAAATTGCTGCAACTCTGAACAGTACGGGTACGCCGTCGTTTTTTCTTCACCCGGTAGAAGCCATGCACGGTGACCTGGGTATGGTTATGCCCACTGATGTGGTGATTGCCATATCGTATTCCGGAGGAACCACAGAGTTGAATGGACTTATGGGAAGTCTGCAAAAAAGAGGGGTGGCGATTATTGCCATGACCGGCGGTTTGCATTCAATCCTGGCCGAGGCAGCAGATCTGGTCCTTGATATCGGGGTGCCGATGGAGGCCTGCCCGTTGGGGCTTGCCCCCACGGCCTCGACCACGGCAACCCTTGCCATGGGAGACGCCTTGGCTGTTGTGCTCTTGCAGAAGAAGCACTTCCTGGCTTCAGATTTTCGCAAGAATCATCCAGGCGGTAGTTTGGGAGAACGTTTGAAGGTGAGTGTGCGTGAGGTGATGCTTACGGGTGATGCCGTTCCCAGGGTGAATGGTGAAGCACCAGCTGTTAAGGCTATTGAAGTGCTGAATGAAAAGAATATCGGAGCGGTCCTGATCATGGGGGCTGGCGAGAAAATTCTGGGTATTGTTACTGATGGCGATGTCCGCCGCAGCATCGTTGAGAATAAGGTGCTTGGCTCTTTGCATGCGGTAGACATTATGACACCAGATCCTGTGGCTATTGATGGGTCAATGCTGGCGGCCGATGCCTTGAGTATCATGCAGAGGCATGAAATTACAGTGTTGCCGATTGTGAAAGAGGGTGGAGGCCTGGCAGGGGTTCTTCATCTTCATGATTTGTTGGGCAAAGGTGAATTCCGTTTTCTGGTCTGATAGGCTGGAAACTTGAGTGCAATGGAGGGATGAGAATGTGTCAGATGAGTGTGGTTGTTGAAGATGAAGGTATAGAAACCATGGTCATGGAGAATGTGACTTATCTGCAAGTATCAGGGACGACCATTGAGGTGAATGCTTTTTTTGAGGACCCTCGAGCGGTTGAAGGAGTCGTTATTCAGGCCATTGATTTTCTCGGGGGGAAGGTCATTCTTAAAAAGAGTTCGGTCTGATCTGCAGATCTTGAAATAGTATTTCTAACAGAGGTGAGAGAATTCACAACAGGGGAGAGTAAAATGGAACAGATGGAAAAATTAAGGGTCTTGTTGCCGCATTGGATTGAACATAACCGGGGTCATGCTGAAGAATGCGGGAAATGGTCTGCTTTTGCCCGTGACGCTGGAGAAGAGACGGTGGCTGCTTATATCGACAGCGCCATCTCGGCCATGAATCAGGCAAGTGAGCTTCTGGACAAGGCCTTGCTGGCAGCTGGCGGGAAGATGCCAGAGCATGAGCACCACCATCACCACCACCATCATTAATCAGGCTCTTCCTCCTGTTTTTTAAGAAAGCTTGCCTGAGGTTTAGATAAGCTCTCAGGGAGCAGGGAGCTGGATAAAAAAGTCCTGGAAATTGTCGGTCGGATACAATCTCTGTTCTGATATTAATCGATCTTCCTGGGCCTGATAGGCTGAGGAGAATATTTTCTGCCCTGCGCTTATTGAGTCGTGTTCCTTGGTGGACTTTTAATTGCTGAAAAAACGCCATTGTCTGGTGGCAGGGTCGTAGATATAACTTGTCTGCAGGAGTACCGGTCGGTTATGTCCCTGCTCAGAACACTGGATTCTGTAGAGCATCTTGCGGTCTATTTTTTTCAGAAAGGTGGCCCGAGGATTTGATAAATTTTCAGCGTTCAGGGCCGGGTTGTTCTGGGTGAAGAGCTTTTGATAGTTGTCTGTCAGATATGAGATATGTTGGCTTTTCAGCAGATCTTCCTGGGCCTGATTAATAGAGAGTTTTGTCTCTTTGATAATTGACTGGAACTCCTCTTCGCTGGCGAATGAGCTCATGTTTGTCGTTTCAAGGATTGCCTGCAGCTTGTCGATTGCCTGGGAAAATTCATGGTTTTTCAAGTGGTTGGCAACGCTCTGCTGGTCTCTGATAATGGCGGCATGAAGCATGAGCCTTGAAATCTTTTGCTGGCTTTGCAGAGGATTGTCGCGACGCAGAAGCTCGCTGTTTTCTTCAAGGAGTTGAAGAGCCTTTTCGTATAATTTTATAGCTTCATCCCATTGGGCATCGGCAAATGCTTTCTTCCCCTGCTCCAGAGAGTTGAATACTTTGCTGCGGACGATAATCTCCTGGAGAGAGGCAAGTGTCTCTGCTTCAGAAAAAGAGAACTTCTGTTCTATCTTTTGGGCTTGTTCGAAAGCACTAAGGGCATTCGTCCAGTCTCCTTTAGAAAAATATTCATCGCCTGAGGCCATTAATTTGTTAAATTCGACCTGGCCGTTGAGCGCTTGAACCCTCGAGATGTCTGCAGCTGAAATCTGTGGGTTTTGTTTGGCAAGATCCAAAGCCTTATCAAAGTATTTTTTTGCAGCATCCCCTTCTGTCCGAGCCAAAGCCTGCTCACCTGCCTGTAACGCAATGTTGAATTCTGAGATAATTATGTTTCTACGAATCCGGTCAAGGAGATTTTGATCGATCTTTGGCATTGTGGACGTAAGCTGCAATGCGTGCGTATACCCTGTCAGAGCATCTTGCCAATTGCTATCAGCCAGATGCTGATCAGCAAGATTCACAACTTGCTGCCATTCCGGCAAACTGTTGTCTTCATTGCTGAGTGCAGTGCTTTTGTCTCTGTTTATGGAGTCCTGGACTTGTTTAATCTCTTCAGTGAGAAGTTTTTTCTCTGCTTGCTTGATGAAAAGAATTTTTGAGGTCAACTTCAGGGCGTCGGTGCATTTTTGTTCGGCCTCAGCGATTTTGTTTGTCTTCTGAAGTTGTTTGCATTCTCTGAATATTGTTTGAGCATGTTCTGCTTGAGTGGTCAAAAATATGTAGCTAAAGCTCAAAATAAGTAGAAAACCCATACAGCCACCGCCAACAATGACTGGCCAGCGGGAAGGCTGCGTCTTTTTGTGTTGAACTGGAATGCTCTTATTTTTTGGGGGGGTAACTGGCTTTTTATGGCGCTTCGCAGTAGTTTCCTTCTTGTCATTACCGGGATCTTTTTCGTTAACGTCTGCTGCTGCCCAGTTGCCCAGCATCTCCAGAGAATATTGTGCCCGATTGATGTCTTTATCTATCTCAGGAAAATCAGGGACCAAGTTCTTTACGGCTTGATATAGCGCTAAGGCCTTTGCCGGATTTCCCTGTTGTTCAAAAGCCTCTCCTTCCTCATATTTCTGATGCGCTTCCTTGAGATGGGGCTGCATCTGGCTCTTAAGATCGGCGTTGGGCGAAGGTTGTTCCGGGGTATCGGAAGAACGCTCCAGGGCAAGGTGCGGATGCAATGATTTCTCTGCCGCGATTTCAGGATAGTGATTTTCTCCTTGTTCGAGTATTTCAACGTCGTCAACTTCTGCTACCTCGTTACTCGGAAACAGGATATCATCAACAAGGTCCATTGTCTGTAGCGTTTCAGCGGGGGCTACCTGTTCTTCTTGGGCTAACAGCGGGCCTGACGTGGAGAGTTGATGGATGCTATCCAAGGGGAGTCTGTTCTTATTCTCCTGGTACCAGACTGCCGCATTTTCATTGAATGCATTATTGGTAGAGTAGATCTCGCCGCAGAGCATGCGGCCAATATGGATGATCAGCTCGGGAAGAGATTGGTTTTTTTCCCAGAAATCCCCGATGCATATAGCCGCCTGATCAAAGTCAGGGTGGAAAACAGGGGTTTCTGGCTTACAGTTTGGTGGAAAATGGGGGAATCCAAAAGGAAGGGTGAGAATAATGACATGGTCAGTACATTCTCGGACCTCGCCCTCTTCTTCTTTGCAGAGGCCTTGTAGATGATAAGTTATGCGGTATTTTTCAGGTGGAGTTCCCTCAATAGGTGTTACTTGAATCTGTTGATGTTGGGAAAATCTGACATTGATTTCCTGAAAAATAGCTTCCAACTGTTCAGAAAGAATGGTCATGAAGGTTCACTTAGTTGCTTATGTTGAATGATAGTGTCTTGTACGCTTACTTATTGAGGATGACATCTGGAGAATGAGTCTTTCATTATATCGGTTAGATGTGATATTAGACTCTAAACCGTTGTCTCAAAATAATGTTCATCTGGGTACAAAAAAGGCATAAGAAATCGTAACGTTAATAGTCGGAAATAGAATTGCAATTTTTATTGCCGCAGATGCTGATGATTTCATAATTAGTTCGATAAGTTCAGGCAGTTGGCGAATATATTAGTATGAATGTATCAGGTTTTTCAAAGAAGAGGAATTTATTTATTTCTTGTAAGAGAAATATAAGTTCTTGTTTGTAGCTTTCTTTTAAATGATTTTTTTAGTGAATACGGAAATGGGGAGATGTTTTTGCAAAAAAAATCTTTGCATGAAGAGTACAGAGCGGATATTGGTAGAATAGTTGAAACAGAGAGTCGGTTTTGTCTAAAGATAAATCTAAATCCTTTACTGAAGTAGGGTATGAAATCTTTTCAGGTCATTTTTGAAATTATAGAAGGCAACAACTGCCCATTATATAAGGTTGGCGAGCAGTTGGTTTTGTCTGACAAGGCACTGTCCTGTCCTGGGAACAAAGCCACTTGTTTGATTTTGGTACGGGAAATGACTCAGTTGTTGTTTAAACTCCTTGCGGCAAAGGATGATCATCTGATGGCTGAAAAAGCGATCTTCAGCTGCAGTGGGTGTACTGGTCTTATTAAATTTATTCCGGTCTTAATCCCTGAAAATCTGGCGCCGGGAACAGTCCCTGTCCTGGGGACAAGGGAACAGGAACTTCTGGCTAAGATTCACTCGCTTCCCTTGATCCAGATAATTCCTGATGATGAATTAAAGAATTTTATTGGACGGTGTCAACTGGAGCTTATTCGTGAAGGGACTCTTCTGATCCATAAAGGGGAGCTGAATTCCTCTCTTTACCTTATCATTTCAGGGCAAGTGCTTGTGATTGATGGACCTGTTGTAATTACCACTTTAGGGGTTGGTGAGATTTGTGGGGAAATGAGTTATCTGGGCGGGGATGTTGCTGGCGCCTCGGTCCGGGCTTTGTGCGATACTGAGGTGCTTGCCGTTGCCAGTGATGATTTTAATTATCTTCTTGATAAGCTGCCTGCTGTTCAGATTTTTATGGCCCGTTTACTGGCGCAGCGTCTGACTCGGGTGAATCGGGCAAGGGCGGAAGATTTTTCCGCCTGTATGCAGGGTAAATTGCAGGAGATGGCCCCTGCGGAATTGTTTCAGATTTTTCATATGAACAGTAAAACCGGTGTTCTTTCCCTGAATCTTCCTCGCGGGCCGGGAAAGATTTCGTTCCGGGAAGGGTGTATCATTAATGCCCATTATCAGGGGGAAGAGAATGAGGAGGCGATCTTTGCCATGTTGGCTGAGCGTGAAGGAACCTATAGGTTTACCCTTGGGCTTTCTCCGCAGGAGATGAAAGCTGCAGAAGTTGGTGATTTCATGAAACTTCTTATGGAGGGAGTTAAGCGGGTTGATGACGCGCAAGAGAGAAGAGCAGAGACACCTGTCAATAAATTTTAGATTTTCAGTTGGGGGTTGGTTAGAATCAGAGCGATTCAAGAAAGGGGGGGAGGCCCAGAATCTCCATAAAACTGGTCACATGATATTCGGCCGGCAGGGCTGAGTTTTTGAATCCAATCAAGCGCATGCCGCAGTTTGCAGTATGTTCACGATCAATGATGGAGTCACCAATGTAGATGGCCTCATCTGTCTTGTACTCAAAATAATCAAGGATCTCCAGCAAGGCATCCGGTGCAGGTTTGGGACGGCGTGCATTCTCTGCGGTCATTACCTTCTCAAAGTAACTCTCCAGCTGAAAGATCTCCAAGATTGGCATCATGGTGTTGGTGCGGTTCGTGGAGATAGCCAGCTTATAACGAGTTTTGGTCCTTTCAAGAAATTCGATGAGATCAGGTTCTATCCGCATGTGGCCGAGAAAGGGAGTATAATCAAGGCTCATTCGATAGGCGTTTACTTCTGCCAGATCCTGCTCTGGATAATGGCGGAAGATGTGTTGGATGGAGTCCGTCACGTTGTGGATATGGACGTGCTCAAGCTCTGCCGTACTCATCGCCGGTCGCTGGAAATGGGCCAGCACTTGATTGTAATATTCCTGATTGGCAAATTTGGAGTCAAACATGACCCCGTCACAGTCGAAGATAATGAGCTTAAGCATGGTTTGTCGAAGTATAATGCAAAATAAGTCAGGGATGACGAAATGTTGAGGGCGGACTTTTACAGATTGTTTTTTGTGCCGCAATCTCAGTTGTTGAATAATATCTTCTGCAGCCAGTCGATACTGTAGAGAAGCAGTGCCTCGTCATCGGCCAGACGTTCTTTGTTGGCATCATCTAATGGAGTTGTTTGGGGAAGCTCTCCCGCCAGAAGCAAGGTCCGGAATTGATCAAGATTATAGAGGGCCAGGATAAACTGCTCTCTCTGCTGTTCTGAAAGCTGTTTTCCTTGTCGTATCTGCTCATGCTGCAGGAGAGAGGCCACTGCATCATTAAAGCGGTTGTAGACAGGGAGCTCTTGCTCTGTGCTGTAGGTGAGTGCGTTGTGCTCCTGTTGCTCCTGGAATCCATGGCAATGGCTTTCTCGCAGAAGAACGAAGAACGTATCCATGCTGTTGTCTGTTTGACGGATGGATGCCCTGCCCATGGGATAGGCCCGACAGGCCCCAGGTCGATCCTGATACAGGGTGCAGCCGGCATTTGAGACAAAGACACAGCTTGCCTGACCGTCATCCACCATGGTGAGATAAAAGCGGGGGAAGGTCTCGTGCTCTTCCTGTTCCATAATCACATAGCGGTCGAGGAATTCCGCAGAGTGGAGGCCGCAGCCTTTTTTCAGGCGCAGGACATCGTACGGAGTCAGGGCCAGTTCCAGCTGGCGGCAGCAGTCGGTAAAACAGCCGACAGATGGATGACAGGAAAAATGGAATGTTTCCTCTTTTTCTATCCTTGTGACATTTTTGGGAAGCAGGGGTTGGTTCATTGGGGTTGTTCCTGTTTTTCAGGCCAGAGTAACAGCACAGGACTGGCCACGAATACGGAGGAAAAGGTTCCCACGATGATACCGTAGAAGAGAACAAAAGCAAAATCGTGGATGACTGATCCACCCAGAAGCAGCAGGGCAAGTAAGGTCATACAGGTGGTGAGTCCGGTGACAATCGTTCTCCCTACGACCTGATTGATACTGTCGTTAATCTGGCTGCTGAGGGTGTGTGTCCTGTCCTTGGCCATGTTTTCCCGGATACGGTCAAAGACAATAACCGAGTCATTAAGGGAATAGCCGCCAAGGGTGAGCAGGGCCGTGACAATGAGCAGGGTTATCTCAATATCAAGCATCCAGCAGAGTCCCAGAATGATAAGGACGTCATGGAGGGTGGCAATGGCGGCCGCCACTCCAAAGCGGATATCAAAGCGCAAGGCCAGATAGATGATAACGCCGATAAGGGAGATCAGGATGGCCATACCTGCCTTGTCCCGCAGGACGGAGCTTACGGAAGAGCCGATCTCGGACTGGCTTTCCAGGGTGAAATGTTTGTCGCTAAGCTCTGTGGACAAAACAGCATGGATTTGGTCACTGAGATTGCTGATAACCGCTTCTGATTTCTTGACTTTAATAATCAGGCTGTGTTCGTTTTCCACCTCCTGCAGATCAAGTCCCTCCATTTTATTTTTGATAAAGGCCTCACGGACCTCTTTCATGGTAAAGGCCTGATCTGCCTTGTATTGCAACAGGGTGCCACCGGAAAAATCAACTCCCATGTTGGCCTTGCCCCTGGCAATCTGGACTGAAGCGATGAGGCCAATACCGACCAGGACTGCTGAAATAGTATAGGTAATGTGACGCAACTTCATATAATCCAAGTTGGGCTTCTTGACGAACCTGAGAAAATTCAGTTTCTTCAGGAGGTTGAAAGAGTGCAGGACGTCAAACATGAAACGGGAGCAGTAGAGGGCCGTGAACAGGTTGAAAATAATTCCCAGAGACAGGGTGATGGCAAAGCCCTTAATCGGCCCGGTTCCAAACATGAACAGGGCCATGGAGGTGATCAGCGTTGTTACCTGTGAGTCAACAATGGTGGAGAGAGCCTGACTGAAGCCTCCGTCGACGCTTGATCTGACCGATTTCCCCAGGTCATATTCCTCGCGCATCCGTTCAAAGATCAGGATGTTTGAATCCACGGCCATGCCGATGGAGAGGATAATACCGGCAATACCGGGCAGGGTCAGAGTGGCATTGAGGATGGCAAGTCCGGCAAAGAGAAAGAGGATGTTGAGTACCAGGGCCGCATTGGCAATAACTCCCGAGAGACGATAATAAATCATCATGAAGACAAGAACCAGAAGCGAGCCAAAAACACCTGCGGTCAGACCCTTGTTGATGGAATCCTTGCCAAGGCTGGCGCCGACGGTCAGGTTCTGGATAATATCAACCGGTGCCGGCAGGGCGCCAACGCGCAATATAATAGCCAGATCGGCAGCCTCTTCATGGGTGAAACTACCTGATATCTGGGCTGATCCTCCCATTATTTTTTCCCGGATGGATGGCGCCGAGCGGACAACTTCGTCGAGGACAATGGCCAGTCGGCGGTTGACATTCTGTTCGGTTATATGGGCAAAGATCTTGCCTCCCCGGCCGGTAAGGTCAATGCTGACATAGGGTTCGTTAAACTGCCCTCCGATACGGACCTGGGCATTTTTGACCATGTCGCCGGTCATCAGGGTCTGGTTTTCCACAAGTAGAGGCTGGATGATCTCTTTCCCTGTCTGCTTGTCTTTATTTTTTTCGAAATAAATCTCCGTGTCCGGCGGCAGTCGATTCTGCAGGGCGCGGTTGAGCTTTTTGCGGGATTCACCATCGGCCCATTGGCCATTGCTTTTGGCCTGATCAATCAATTCCTGCAGGTTGATGCCTGCCGTGTCCGCCACCAGTTTAAATTCAAGCTGGGCTGTTTCCCCCAGAAGCTTTATAGCCCGTTTTGGGTCCTTGACCCCGGGAAGCTGGACGACAATTTCGTCAGTGCCTTGACGGATGATCACCGGTTCGGCAACACCAAACTGGTCAATCCTGTTTCTGATGATCTCCAGAGATTGATCGACTGCATGGGTGCGGATAAAGGTGATTTCGGAATCTTTCAGATTCAAGGTGATTCGTGGGAACGAGCCCTCTTTGGCCTCCACCTGTATATTGATATTGGGGAAATCATCTTTGATCAGGTTCTTGACTGTCTCCACTGCCCCGGTATTAGGGAGGGTAAAGACAATGGTCCCGGGTTTACTGTCGCTGCGTACCGCGGTGATCGATTTTTCTTTGAGGCTGTCTTTCAGGTCGGTCGCGGCCAGTTCCAGTGAATCAGCTTCTGCCTTTTTCAGGTCAACCTTCAGTACCAGATGCATTCCTCCCTGCAGATCGAGACCCAGGCGTAAGCCTTCCGGTGCCATATATTTTTTCCACCAGTCCGGCGTTGCCGAATAAAAGGAGGGGACAATGGTGACGATGGAAAGGACGATAAGAAACAGGAGCATGCCGATTTTGAGCTTGAGTGATGTGTTCATTGATGTCCCGGATATTTCTTCTATGATAATGATGAAGTGAGTTCAAAGGTTGCAGGTTTATAACCTGCATAGTTAGTGCGGCGATTATACAGCACTACCTGAATCTTGCAAGTTTTGCTTGTGTTTATTTCTTTCTGTTAATTGCCGCAGCTAAGCAGGCAGCGCCAAAGCCATTGTCGATGTTGACCACGCCAAGTCCCGGTGCACAACTGTTGAGCATGCCAAGCAGGGCGGCAAGTCCCCCAAAACTTGTTCCGTATCCCACGGAAGTTGGAACCGCAATGATCGGACAGGCCGTAAGGCCACTGATGACACTGGGAAGAGCTCCTTCCATTCCTGCCACCACAATAATGACGGCGGCGGTGTGCAGCAGGTGCTGATGGCTCAGGAGGCGGTGCAGTCCGGCAATCCCGACGTCATAGAGGGTTTGCACTGCATGACCCAGGGCCTCTGCCGTGACCTTGGCCTCTTCTGCTACCGGGATGTCAGAGGTGCCGGCACAGATGATAAGAATGGTGCCGCAGGAACTCTCCGGGTCTGGGCTGAGCTCATTTGCGGTCAGCATCCTGGCTTGGGAATGATAGTGAATCTGGGGCAGGGAGCGCTGCACGACGGCCGCCTTGTCGGCATCCACTCGGGTTGCCATCAGCAGAGATGATTGATTCAGGAGGGTGGCGGCAATGGCACTGATCTGTTCAGGGGTTTTGGATGCCCCGTAAATAACCTCCGGGATTCCGGTGCGCAGACAGCGATGGTGGTCCAGGCAAGCATCCTGAATAGCCTCTGATGGCAGATGCTTCAGTCTGGTGATGGCATTATCGATGCTGCATTGTCCGCTCTGAACTTCTTGGAGCAGTCGGGTCAGTTGATCTTGATTCATAGCGTATGGGAAAGAGGTGAACGGTTCATAGATAATTTTTATCTGTCTTGCTGGCGGGTGGTGTTGAGTTCTTATGATGAACTGGCCAAAATGTAAGGGCTTTTTGCTTAGGGCACGAAAAAAGAGAGTCATCGTCTTGCATGAATGACTCCATTTTTGTAAAAGGATGTTTATCATGATACTAAAATAAGGTAAAGGTTTTGTCGTGCTTGAGATGCTGAGGCATCAGTCGATGAGAGAAAATTATTTTCTGAAGCAAGCTGGTAGGCAAGGAGTTATACATGAGTGAAGATGTCCTCCCCCAATATATCCAATATCTGCAGCAGAGCAGTAGCTATCCCCATCCTGCGGAGAGCGTTCAGCTGCTGCAGACCCATATCTCTTTTGTCTTGCTGGCTGGGGATTTTGTCTACAAATGGAAAAAACCGGTGAACTTTGGTTTTCTCGATTTTTCAACTGTGGAGAAGAGAAAATATTACTGTGAGCAGGAGTTGATGCTCAATCGTCGTCTCTGCCCTGATCTCTACTTGGATGTGGTTACGGTTACTCGTGAGGGTGATCACTATAGTCTGAACGGAAAGGGCGAGGTGGTTGAATATGGGGTGAAGATGGTCCGTATGCCGGAAGAGCGGATGATGCCCCAGGTGATTGGTGCCGGTCAGTTGGATCATGGGCAGATTGACCGGATCATTGAGGTCCTGGTTCCTTTTTATCAGAGGGCTGAGGGGACGGAAGTCATTAGTGAATTTGGTCGTGCCGCCTCTGTTGCCGTCAATGTCCTTGAAAACTTTGATCAGACGGAGGCTTTTGTCGATCAAGGAGCCCTCAGCCGTGACCAGTTTAATCAGATTGGTGACTATGCCCGTGCATTCCTGAAAGATGAACTGCGATTTGAGCGACGCCGGGCGGCAGGGAAGATTCGTGATTGCCACGGAGACCTTTATTCTGCCAATATCTGTTTGACAAGCCCTGTGTATATCTTTGATTGTATTGAATTTAATGAGCGATTCCGCTATTCGGATGTGGCGGCTGATGTGGCATTTCTGGCCATGGATCTTGATTTCCACGGACTGGAGGAACTTTCGACCTATTTCGTGGAGCGTTTTGTGGAAGAATCGGCAGATCCCGGTCTTATCGAGATGCTTGATTTTTATAAATGTTACCGGGCCATGGTCCGCGGCAAGATCAATCTCTTTACGTCCAGTGACCCGGCGGTGGATATGTCTGTTGGTACGCGGTGCAGAGAGCAGGCTGCCCGCTATTTTGTCCTGGCCCAGAAATATGCGGTCAGGGCGGGAGGTTGAAGTGGCGGCAGTTGG
This sequence comes from Desulfocapsaceae bacterium, assembly GCA_028697885.1. Lineage (GTDB taxonomy): Bacteria > Desulfobacterota > Desulfobulbia > Desulfobulbales > Desulfocapsaceae > UBA2270. The sequence goes on along the minus strand of JAQVER010000036.1, from coordinate 16,698 downwards.
AAAGGTAGTGGTTTTTTTTGGGATGATTGCCACAGGGAAAAGCTATCTGGCTGAGGCCTGGGCCGGCAAGCATGCTTGTGGTTATTATAATTCAGACAGAGTACGTAAAGAGATCGCAGGTCTAGCCCCTGAGAGCAGGCAGTCAGACCCGGTGGATCAGGGGATTTACAGTCACGAATTTTCCCGCAAGACCTATGATCAATTGTTGACTCTGGCAGAGCAGGATCTGAATGCAGGACCTGGGACTTGTGTGGTTCTTGATGGATCCTATCAGTCCCGTTATGAGCGGGAGCTGGTGCAGGAGAAGTTGGCACCAAAAGCTAACGTTCTTTTTGTACACTGCATCTGTCCCGAAGAGGTGATGCGAGAGCGGATGAAACAACGGCAGAACGATCCGCAGGCGGTATCTGATGGGCGTTGGGAGATTTATCAGCAGCAGAAGATGAGATTTGAGATGCCAAGTGAACTTAGTCCGAAGCAGTTGTTGATCATAGATACGAATCAAACCCTAGACGCACTTCTGGGCTTGCTTGAGGAGTGGATGGTCAAAGTGGCGGATCCGCAGGCGGTGGCATAGTGCCTGCAACAATAAAAGAGAGGTTTTATCGTGTATAATCGTATTTATATTTTACATTTTCCTAAGAATACCAGCAATGAACCGATTATTTTTCAGTTGGTGAAGCAGTATGATGTTGAATTTAATATCCTGAAGGCGGATATCCTGCCACAGAGGGATGGCTTAATGATCCTTGAATTGAAAGGAACTAAGGCTAATGTGGTCAAAGGGCTTGAATATCTGGAAGAGCGTGGGGTCAAGGTTGAGCGTCTTGCAGCCAGTGTCCGCCGGGATGATGAAAAATGTTTTCAGTGTGGGGTTTGTACAGGTGTTTGTCCGGTGGGTGCCTTGTCTCTTCATCGACCGGATATGGCAGTACTCTTTGATCCGGACAAATGCACAGGATGCAGCTTATGTGTGCCGATCTGTCCGGTCAGGGCCATGGAGCTTTCTCTGGGGCAAGACGACGTACTGACCGAAGAGGCAGGTTCCTGAATTGAGTAGCAGCTTGCTTGTGAGTAAAGACTGGAGGGATATCTTGAAAAATGGTCTTTTGATCCAGACTCTGCGTTGTTCGGAAAAATTTATCATCGGAATATCAAGTATATGCCTGCGGTAAAATTTTCTTTACGCCTTGATCTTGAATAAAAATCCTAACTTTTCAAGGTACCCCTAGAGGCTATTCCGTGGGCTTCTCAGAGGAAAAGAGATGCCAGTCCGGCAGTTCCAGCAGGCCGGAGAACCATGAAGAAAGGTTAAATCCCAGCTTTTCACCTGATTCTATTTTGGCGAGCAATTTTCTGGCCTTGGGAGTGATGGATGCGTCAGGATAGGTGTTGATCAGGTACTTCAGCCTGGTTGTTGCATCAAGGTATTTGTCGGTTCTAAGGTAGAATTCCACGACAAGGTATTCATGGTTAACCAGAAATTCTTTGGCGGCTCTGGTCCGGGCCTTGGCCTCATCGGTATAGGGTGATTCAGGAAAGGCCTTGATCAGTCTGGTAAAATCCCGGATTGCTTTTGTCGCTCCGGAGGTGTCACGATCAATAGTATCAATCTGCTGGTAACTGCACATGGCGATTTGATACAAAACATAGGGAATGGCCTCGTTGGTTGGGTGTTGTTCTTCAAATCTCTTGTAAAGAACCAGCGCTTCCGCATAGTTCTCCATAAAATAGTTACAGTCAGCACCTTTCAGCTCAGCAAGCATTGCCTGGGGACTGAAAGGATAGTTGTCCAAAATTTCGTTAAAATGTTTTGCAGCCTCATAGTAATCGCCCACGTCGTAGGCATCCATTCCCTTAATAGCGAGGCTGTCTGCCGGGATCTGGACCTCTTCGCCTCCCATGCCAAACCAGGATTTCATGGTGGCGCATCCACTTAGTGAGAGGGTGAGAAGGGTTGCGGCAAGCAGGGCGGTAATCAAGGAGCGTGGGAAAGAGGTAGTCGATTTCATTATTAGTTATGGTGTTAAATTGTTCAGATAATATTCTGCGGCGAGTACGGCGGTTGCCCCTTCGCCAGCAGCGTTGACGATCTGTCGCATTTCTTTACTGCGGATATCGCCCGCAGCAAAGACTCCTGGAACTGCTGTCCTTGTCTCGGTATCTGTGGGAATAAAACCGCCATCTTCTGCCTTCAAGAGTTGCAGAGGCAGCATCTCATTGTTGGGGATCACGCCAATGAGGATAAAGATACCATCAACTGCCAGAGTGGTTTCCTTGCCGGCCGTATCCCTGAGGCGAAGTCGTTCAACCCCCTTTCCTCCCTCAATGGCAATGACCTGACTGTCCCAGATGAAATCAATTTTATTATTGGCAAAGGCTCTTTCTTGCACAACCTTTGTGGCCCGTAACGAGTCACGTCGGTGGATCAGGGTCACTTGGCTGGCAAATTTAGTGAGATGGGAAGCCTCTTGGACTGCAGTATTACCTCCACCTACCACGGCCACATGCATGTCTCGATAAAATGGAGCATCGCAGGTGGCACAGTAGGAGACACCCTTACCGGAGAATTCGATTTCACCCGGAATACCAAGTCGTTGCGGGCGGGCTCCGCTGCAGATGATCAGGGCATTGCAACTGAGCTGCTCACCGTCTTCAAGGGTGAGTTGTTTCGGGGTCTGCAGGAGATCCATGCTGACCACATTAGCAGTTAAGGTGTTGAGCCCGAAGCGCCGGGCGTGGGCCTCCATCTTTTCGGCAAGTTCGAAGCCGGTAAGGCCGTCAGGAAAACCAGGATAGTTGTCGACCCAATCGGTGAGTAGGACCTGGCCGCCGGCAGCGCCTTTTTCAATCAAGAGGTGATCGATTCTGGCTCTTGCCGCATAGAGACCAGCCGCCAGACCAGCAGGGCCGGAGCCCAGAATGATCAGTTCATAATGCGTCTTATTCATTACTTTTTTTGATCAGCATGTTCTGGAGATGACAGGTAGCTTTTTGTTGACAAGAAAAACTCTTGTCAACAAAAAGAATGAAAGCGGATTTTGGTTATAGAGCCTTGTTAATGAGGTCGACAAGTTGTTTTTTTCCTACAGCGCCAGTAATCTGGTCTACAACTTCGCCATTTTTAAAGAGGATCAGCGTAGGAATGGCCCGGATGCCAAATTTCCCTGGAGTGACCGGGTTGTCGTCAACATTCATCTTGAGGATGGTTACTTTTCCGGCATATTCCTCGGCCAGGTCTTCAATGACAGGACCGATAGCCTTACAAGGTCCACACCACGGTGCCCAGAAATCCACAAGGCAGGGCACATTTGAAGAAACAGTTGTCTTAAATGCAGCATCATTTATTGTTTGAACTTTGTCGCTTGCCATTATTTGTCTCCGTTGTTGATTGTTCTGTAGGATGAAAATTCAATATTATTTTAATTTTAAAGGTAATTATTAAACTGTGTCCGTAGTGTACCTTCTGGGATTTTGCCTGACAAGTAAAAATTACAGTAAAATCGTCAGCAAGGCATGAGGATGAATTATAGTAAAATAGTAATATTTTGTGCATGATTGCAAAAAGGTCAAGGTGTAGAACTTGTTTGGCACTTTTTCTACTGGCATGCTATGGTTATGTCCTTAGTAAAAAGAAATTAATAATTGTGAGTCGTGAATTGAAAAAATATAAGGAATTGTTGAAGGAGTCGAACAATGAAAACAAGCACATCAGCGCAGATGTTTCAACAGGCACGAAAGGTCATTCCCGGTGGCGTGAACAGTCCGGTGCGGGCCTGTCGTTCAGTGGGGTGTGACCCGCTTTTTATTGAACGGGCACAGGGGGCATCTGTCTATGATGTGGATGGCAACGAATATATAGATTTTGTCTGCTCCTGGGGGCCGATGATCCTGGGGCATGCCCATCCACAGATTCTGGCAGCCATTTCTGAGGCGATGCAGCATGGAACCAGTTTCGGGGCACCCACTCCAAAAGAAATTGAGCTTGCTTCCATGGTGGTGGACGCTCTGCCATCGGTGGAAAAGGTCCGTTTTGTCAGCTCCGGCACCGAGGCAACCATGAGTGCGGTCCGTCTTGCTCGAGGCTATACCGGTAAAAAGGTGATTGTTAAATTTGATGGTTGTTACCATGGCCATGCCGATTCTTTTCTGGTCAAGGCAGGATCTGGAGTGATCACCCTTGGTATTCCAGGAAGTCCTGGGGTTCCGGAAGAGATTGTTAAAAATACCATCTCCATCCCCTATAATAATGAGGAGGTCCTGGAGAAGACCTTGCGTGATGCCGCCCTCGATATCGCCTGTGTGATTGTTGAACCAGTGGCTGGGAATATGGGTTGTGTTGCTCCTGCCCCTGGTTTTTTACAGAAGTTACGGGCGCTCACGGCGGAGCTCGGTATTGTTCTTATCTTTGATGAAGTGATCACCGGCTTCCGTCTCGCCTATGGCGGGGCGCAGGAATATTTCGGGATCATGCCTGATCTGACCTGCCTCGGCAAGATTATTGGTGGAGGGCTTCCTGTCGGGGCCTATGGTGGCCGGGCGGATATCATGGACAGGATAGCTCCGGACGGGCCTGTCTATCAGGCTGGGACTCTGTCCGGGAATCCTCTGGCCATGGCCGCTGGTATTGCCACTTTGAAATTACTTAAGCAGGAAGGATTCTATACTCACTTAAATGACAAGGCTGCTGGCTTTGCCGACCATCTTCGGGAGATCAGTGAGCGAACGAAGATTCCTGTCCAGTTGAATCGGGTGGGGTCGCTGATGACTGGATTTTTTACCACTGAAAAAGTGGTTGATTTTGAATCGGCCATGACAGCTGATGCAGGTCGCTATGGCCAGCATTATCGCCAAATGCTGTCACAGGGGATTTATCTGGCGCCATCACAGTTTGAGGTTGCTTTTATCTCCGCAGCCCAGACTGAAAAACAATTGGAAAAGGCCCTTGAAATGACTGAATGGTCATTCAAAAAATTAGCATAAAATTAAAAAATCGTTGACTTTGGCAGGTGAGCGTGCTAACAGATTCGATTGTTTGTTAAAGAGTCGTTCTTGGAACGAAGGTGGAGACGAAGATGTCGAAAATGAGTAAAGAGATGATCCACCTGCTGGGCAACTATGGACATATCGGATTTACTTTTGTTGCGGCAATTTTTGTTGGTATGGGGGGGGGGATTTATCTCGATCAGAAGGTGTTTGATGATCGAACCACTCCATGGTTTACTTTTATCGGGCTTGCGTTTGGTATAGCCGCCGGTTTTAAAAGTCTGTTCGATATTATCAAACAGCAAGACAAAGACTAAGGTCTGGGCGGTTGCAACAGAGTGTCGGATGAAATAATATCCCTGCGTAAAATGCAGGTGTTGAGCTGGGTTTGTCTTGCTGTCCTGTGTGCCGGGGCTTGGCTGTTCTGGTCTTGGCAGATGACTTGGTCGGTAGCGGTTGGCGGGGTTATTTCGATCACCAGTTTTATGCTGACTCACCAGGATGTGGCCCGGTTTATGAAATCCCTTGGTTCTTCCGCGGAAGGACAAGGGGAAAAAAAGGCGTTGAAGGTAGGAAATTCACGTTATATAGTTAAATTTTGGCTTCGCCTGGCAATCATCGGGCTGGTCTTATTGATGCTCATCAAGAGCGGTAAGGTCAATATCTTTGGATTGCTGGTGGGGCTGTCAACGGTAGTGTTTACCATAACACTGACAGCGGTTGGTGCGGCGGGACGCTATATTATCAGTAGCAGGAGGTAAGAGGGATCATGGAACATCCGATACTATTTATATCAATTATCCTGGAAAAACTGGGGCTGCCCATTCCTCATGGCCCTGTCGGTCATGGTCTGATTGAGCAACTGTGTGCCCCGTATATGACTTATACCTGGTTTACCATGCTTTTTCTTATCGTAGTCGGCAAGCTGACTTTGGGTAATCTAGAGATGGTGCCCGGAAAAGGGCAGAATTTTTGGGAGATCTGTATTGGTGGTATGGAGGATTTCTTCGTTGAAAATATGGGCAGAGAACTGACCGATCAACTTTTTCCCATGATTGCCACCTTTGCCCTTTATATTGCCGTGGCAAATCTGATCGGCCTGATGCCGGGATTCATGTCTCCAACTTCAAGTATCAATACGACCCTGGCCTTGACTATTATTGTCTGGATAACCCATCATATCATTGGCTTCCGTACCAAAGGGTTTGCCTATCTGAAGGATTTTCTCGGACCCATACCTGTCCTTATCCCCTTGATGCTTCCCATCGAGCTTATCAGTAATATTGCCCGCCTGTTGTCTCTCTCCATTCGTCTTTTTGGAAATATTATGGCGAAAGAGACACTGCTGGGAATTCTGTTTATGCTGGCTGGCGCATTCTTTGCCCCTCTGCCGATTATGCTTCTCGGTGTTCTGGTTTCTCTGGTACAGGCCATGGTTTTTGTGCTGTTGACCGTCGTTTATTTTACTCAGGCGAATGCTCAAGCGCATTGATTTTGTTTGTTGTGTCCAGAGGTTGTTGTGCGTGTTAGATGATTTAAAGAATATAGGAAGAAGGCCAAAAAAACTTTAATTTTTACAAGGAGAACACAATGGAAAGTAATTTGATGCTTGGTTTAGTTTGTATTGGTGCTGCCCTCTCTATCGGTCTGGCCGGTTTGGGTGCAGGTATTGGTATTGGTAATGTTGGTAACGGTGCGACCCAAGGTCTTGCCCGTAATCCAGAAGTGCAGCCAAAATTGATGACCTTCATGATTCTTGGTATGGCCCTTGCCGAGTCTTGTGCAATTTATGGTCTGGTTGTTTCTTTGATCCTGCTGTATGCAAACCCATTGATCAAATAGTATATACAGTAGAGTGTGATCGTAGTGGATCGCACAAAAAGGCCACAGAGAAATCTGTGGCCTTTTTGCGTTTGGATTACAGGTAATGGTTTTTACGTCACAGTAGTGACGGCAGAAGGATGTTATATGAGTGACCATGAAGAAAAAAAAGTGGTAATGCATCCGGTACGGGGCAGGAAGGAAAAAGTGATTCCTGAGGCAGGCGTTTTTTTTGTAAATCCTGCTGAGGCCACGTATGCGATGACCAAGATGCTCGCCCAGGGCGGCAAAAAGCGATTTTTGTTTAACAGCATGCTTTGTGTGAATGGTGACGAGACCTTCTTTGTGGCCGGGCCGGCAGTTGGTGCGCCCATGGCTGTTCTCTGTATGGAAAAACTCATAGTCCTAGGAGCCAAACGGCTTATCCTTGTTGGTTGGTGCGGTGCATTGCAACAGGGTCTGGAGGTCGGTAGCGTCTTATTGCCGGTGCAGGCATTGTGCGGAGAGGGGACGTCTCCCTATTATAGTTGTGAGCTGAGACCAAAATCCTCTCCCCCCCTGATGGCCTGGTTGCGTGACACCCTCAGTCGGGGGGGTATCCAATGGCAGGAAGGGAGGGTGTGGTCGACGGATGCACCTTACCGTGAATCGCGGGATCTGCTTGCGCGTTTGCACAATGAAGAGGATATTGTGGCCATTGACATGGAATATTCGGCGCTTTGCACGGTGGCCCTTTTCCGGGGGATTGAATTTGCGGCCCTGATGCTGGTCTCTGATGAGTTATGGCAGAAAGAGTGGAAACCTGGATTCTCAACGCCTGCATTCCGGCGGCGAAGTCAGGAGATGTCAGGGATGTTAATGGGTGGTATGCAAAGTATGACCTGTATCCCTACTGGAGTTTGATATCTTCGTTGGAGCAAGAAACCCTTGTGAAAAGCGCGGAGAAATATTTTTATGTCTCGAAGAGGAAAAATGGATATGGCAAGTTTTCACCTGATTAGCCTTGGCTGCCCGAAAAACCTTGTGGATTCAGAGTTGATGTTCGGGCTTTTGGAACAGGCCGGCTGGGTCTTTGAGGAAGATCCGGAACAGGCGTCAATGCTGCTCATCAATACCTGCGGATTTATCCAGTCGGCAGTGGAAGAGGCCATTGAGGAGATTCTGGAGCTGACTCTGTTAAAACAGGAGGATCCAGATAAATTATTGGTGGTGACGGGGTGCTTGGTGCAGCGATACCGGGAAGAGCTTATCCATGAGCTGCCGGAGGTTGATCTCTTTATTGGTACCGACGGCTGTCATCAAATAGCTTCGCTGGTTGCAGCGTTGATGGCAGGAGATTTGAAGAACAAGGTTGTTATCGCTGAACGATTTCTGATGGACAGCAGCATGCCCAGGCGCATTTCCACCCCTTTTTACCGTTCATGGTTGAAGATTACGGAAGGGTGCAACAACCGTTGTTCCTATTGCATGATCCCGTCAATCAGGGGAGATCTGCGCAGCAGATCCATAGCTGATCTGGTCGATGAGACCGGCCATCTTGAACAAAAAGGGGTACGGGAACTCTCCCTTATCGCCCAGGATCTGACTGCCTACGGAGATGACCTGGCAGATTCCGTTCATCTGACCGCCTTGCTGAAGTCCCTTCTGGCTGAGAGCTCAATCCCATGGATTCGGCTTATGTATCTTTATCCGTCAGGTATCAATGATGCGCTTCTTTCCCTGATGGCCGAGCAGCCACGTATTGTGCCTTATATGGATATTCCTTTCCAGCATGTCAGTGATACGGTTCTCAAGCGTATGAATCGTCACTATGCAAGTGACGACCTGTATCAACTAATTGGCCGCATCCGGGCGTTTCTCCCCAATGTGGCCTTGCGTTCCACCCTGATGGTCGGTTTTCCTGGTGAAACTGACGATGATGTGAGGCAGCTGGAACAATTTTTAAGGGAGGCTTGTCTGGATCATGTCGGAGTCTTTGCCTATGCCAATGAGACTGGCTGTCCGTCAGAAAATTTCTCTGATCAGTGTTCTGAGGGCGAGAAAAGTGATCGCCTTGATTTTATTCTCGGAGTGCAGGCAGAGGTGTCAGCGACAAATTTGCAGAAATATGTGGGGCGAATAGAACCGGTGCTGGTGGAAGGGGTAAGTCGGGAAACAGATCTGTTACTGGAAGGCAGGACTCGCTTTCAGGCACCTGATATTGATGGCTGTGTTTATATAACCGATGGTATTGCCAACCCTGGAGATATTGTCCAGGTACGAATTAACGAAGCTCAGGTCTATGATCTGGTGGGAGAAATTGTCGATTGAAGTGGCATGGGGCCTTGCTTGGCCCCTGATTATTTTTTGCTGTGTAAGTTGACCTGCTCTCGCAATTCTTTTCCAACTTTGAAAAAAGGAAGTTTTTTGGGAGCAACTTCTATCTTTTTGCCACTTTTAGGATTACGGCCTTCGTATGAACGATACTGCTTGATCACAAAACTGCCGAAACCACGGATCTCAATGTTGTCACCCTTGGCGAGGGCATCGATCATTGTTTCTATGATGGTATTGGTGACGGCTGCAGCCTCGCGATGAGGAAGGTCAACTTCTTGTGCCAGGGTTTCAATAAGTTCTGATTTGTTCATGCCTTACTCCTGTAAATTCAGCTGCTGTCGTATGATGATAATAAACATTGTTAAAGTCTAAAACTGCCAGAAGCTCAGTGCTAAGGCAGTTTTAAGCATTTTTCAGTTTGAAAGAACGAGTGAGAAAATTTTTATTCTCCTCTGGTAAGATTGTTGAAATCCTAACAGCTTAAGTTTAATCAACTATTTCTTCTTTTGTAAAGGAATTTTCTTTATAAATATTTTTTTAAGATCTTCGGGGGTGAGAATACGATATTTCCCCGTCGAGAGTCCCTGCAAAAAAAGATTGCCATAGGCAATACGTTTCAAGTGGACGACAGGATGGCCAATGGCCTGGAACATCTTTCTTACCTGGCGTTTTCTCCCTTCATGGATGGTTATCCTGATGCTGCTTGTCCCATTTTCTCGGGCGATAACCATAACCTTGGCAGGGGCTGTTTGTTTTCCTTCCAGCAGAATTCCGTGCTCCAGTTTCTGGAGCATTTTCTCAGTGGGGCGCCCAAGGACCCGTGCCTCATAGGTCTTTGTTACCTCGTAACTGGGGTGTTGAATCTTCTGGGCCAGTTCCCCGTCGTTGGTGAGAATAAGAGCCCCCTCAGTGTCCAGATCAAGTCGTCCGACCGGAAAAAGACGAACATTGACTCCCTGAAGCAGGGAGGTGACAATGGGGCGGCCCTGGGGATCTGACATGGTGGTCACATAGCCCTGTGGCTTGTTGAGCAGGATATAGAGAAAATCATGATGGGGGGTGACAAGTTTTCCGTCCAGGCGGATCTCCTGCCTGGACGGATCAATCTGTGATCCCATGGCGGTGACAATCTCGCCATCTACAGTTACTCTGCCTTGAGCTATTATCTCTTCTGCCTTTCGTCTGGAGGCAATTCCGCATCCGGCAAGGTACTTCTGCAGGCGGACTGTTTCGCTCATCGAAGATTTGGAGGAAGCAGAGTGTGAATGCGTTTATCTACCAGTGTTCTTGTGGCCTCATCTACTTCGAGGACGTCGGTGTACCAGGGCTTCATCCGGCAGTCAAAGACGATGGGCGGAGTGAGGCCAACATGGAAGCGCTGGACAGCAGTGGCTGCGCCATGGATATCGGCAGCCGGTTCAAAACGGGTGAACAGGGTCCAGAGGAATTCCTGCATGGAACAGGTGGCATCCGTGCTGTTATCAACCAGAATAATGACTGGCCATTCTGCCACTCCTTCCCATTGGCAGAGCTCAGCCGCCAGTTCCGGCGCTTCCTGGTAGGCACTCCCCTGGAGAACCAGAGTCCCAGGCATGAAGACGACTGGACGGACGCAGGAAGGGGGGAGAGTACCTGAAAATGACCCTGGCAGTTCCCGTTTTTTGTCTTTCCCCAGTCCCATCATCATGGCCTTTGAGCCTTTATTGACCGATGGGCCAGTGTAATCAAGGGTATCCTGGGAGACATTGGCAAAAACAAAAAGGTCGCGCTCCCAGTCGATGCGTTCCAGGACATGCACCCACAGCTTACGGAAGTCGGTGATGTCTATATCTCCATCGGTGATAATGAGAAATTTGGTCAGGGAAAGCTGGCCCTCTCCCAGGATCCTCAGGCCGCAGGCAAAGGCCTCACGTGGATATCTGTCTTCCACCCTGGCCGCTGCCAGACAGTGAAAGCCGGTTTCACCAAAGGTCTTCAGCTCTCTTACTCCCTTCATGACCAAAGGGAAAAGTGGGGAGAGCAGTTCCTGCAGAAAGTCACCAATGAAATAATCCTCCTGTCTGGGCCGCCCGACGATAGTTGCCGGATAAATGGCCTTGTGGCGATGGTAAAGGTGACTGACCTGGAAAATTGGATAATCATGCTGCAGAGAGTTATAGCCATAATGGTCGCCAAAGGGACCTTCCGGATGTCTGATATGGGGCGGCACTGCACCTTTAATGGCAAATTCGGCGTTCGCCACCAGTCGATGACCACCTCTGGGGTCAGCCACCATCGCCAGCTTTTTTCCCATGAGCAGGGAAGTGAGCATCAGTTCGGGGATATCTTCCGGCAGGGGGGCAATGGCTGAGAGCATGAGGGCAGGTGGACCGCCGATATAGAGGGTAAGGGGCAGGGCTTGATTCAGCTTTTCTGCTTCGTGGTAGTGATAGCCCCCCCCTTTATGAATCTGCCAGTGGATGCCGGTGGTGGTGTCGTCATGGCGTTGGATGCGGTACATGCCGAGATTATGACCGCGTCCATCCGGGTGTTCAGTATAGACAAGAGGCAGCGTGACAAAAGGGCCGCCGTCGCTGTGCCAGGATGTGAGCATGGGCAGACTGCTTAAGCGGGCGGGGACCTGGCAGTTTTCCAGGATCGCACCCTTGCGGCTCTCTTTTAGGCCGATTTTTAACCCTTCCGTGAACAGGTGACGATTGTCCCACAGTTTCTTCATCTTCAGGGGCATGATGGTTTCGGTCAGGTGTACCAGGTCGCGAACAAATTGCTGTGGCCTGCGGCCAAAGGCCAGCTCAAGACGTTTGTTCGTGCCGAAGAGATTGGTCACCACTGGAAAAGTACTGCCCTTGACCTTAGTGAAGAGTAAGGCTGGTCCCTGTTTCTGAATAACACGGCGATGGATCTCGGCGATCTCCAGATAAGGATTAACCTCCTCATCGATAATGAGCAGTTCTCCTTCTTGCTTAAGCAGATTGAGATAGCTGCGCAGGTCGTCCAGGGTTTGATCGGCCATGATTTATCCTTTTTCTACTGGATGATGGTGGTGGTGTTTGTCCTGGAGAAAGAGGCAATGGTATTCCTCTTCGCTGAGGTTACGCTTCAGAATACCAGTAAAAAAATCGACAAATGCATGAATCTCCTGCTCGGAGAGACGCTGACTCAGGAAATCAGCAAATTCCTGTCTGCCTGCAAGTTGCAGAAAGCAGGAGAGTGATTGCTGATCGAGTTGTGGGCTTAAGCCAAAACAAATCTGTTGGGAATCAAGGGTCATGGAATGAGAAAGGAAGAGATTAAAGAAATCAAACGCTGGTTGAAATAACTCGCCATTGAATGCTTCTGCTGCGAGGGCCATCAAATTCACAGAAAAATATCTTCTGCCAGGTGCCGAGAACCAGTTGTCCATTTTCGATAAAGACAGTCAATGAACTGCCCATAAGAGATGCCATGATGTGGGCAGGTGAATTTCCCTCAAGATGTTTGTAAGCATAGTGCATGGGAACCATTTTCCGGAAACCGGAGATGATGTCATCTTTGACAGTTGGATCAGCACCTTCGTTGATGGTCAGGCCAGCAGTGGTGTGCGGATTGAAAAGATAGCAGATCCCTTCCGGAATATTTGTTCTGCTTATTTCCAGAGCTATCTGGTGGGTGATGTCAATGAGCTGCATGGAGCTGGAGGTGGTAATTGTGATTTTTCCTGAAGACATTGGGGTACCTCAGAATAAAAAAAGCAGACACTGTTGGTGTCTGCTTTTTGATCTGCTTTTCAAGTTTTTATAGTCTGATTACTTGTTTTGCAGCTGCCAGTGACCATTGTCATCCCGGCAAGCCGTCGTGTAGGTTCTTTCAGTCTTACCATCAATGATGGCGATGATTTCTGCCTGTCTGCATGGCCTGTGTGATGTAGGGTCAGAATAGGCGGGCTGTGGTCTGACATCATAGGTGTTGCCGGTGTCTGGGTTGCGCCAGGTAGTAGGCTGTCCGGATACCCCTCGTTCATATACATGATTGAGCTGTTCCCTATCATATTTGTCCATCTCGTTGCCTACCATATAACCCAGCATAGTACCTACAGCCGCACCTATAAGAGTGGCCTCTGTATTGTGGCCAATGGCCTGTCCGACAAGCGCTCCTCCAACAGCTCCTGCTCCTGCACCGGTTTGGCCTTTGGTGGCACAGGATGAAGTAAATATGGAACACAGGAGAAAAATACTGAGAAGTATTTTGTTCATTGGTGGACCTCTTCAGAGTTTAAGTTGAGAGTAAGAAAAAATTGTAAAAGCAAATGCTACCGGAAGAAAACTGATTGTTTTTATAGTTCTTTATTAAAAATAATCATCTCTGGTCAAAGTTGTCAATGTTTTTATCTTTATATTCATACGTGGCTTTGCTGCTGAGGTTGTATGATTCTGGCTTTTATTTGCTTCGCCAGGAACAAAAGAGTATGATCTTTCTAGATGATATGTTGAGCAGTCTATACGCAAAATGTATGTGATAGTAGGAGGGATGTGATGGAAAAACGAATGGAAACGTTCATTTTAAGTGGTTTTGTCTTTTTTTCTTTATTGTTTTCATGGGATGCTGTTTCTGCAGTGGTACTTGACTCTTCGTTCGGTCAGGATGGTTTTGTCAAAACCAAGGTCGGACACTATGAAGACAGGGCTCAAGCAGTCATCATTCAGCCTGATGGCAAAATCCTTGTTGCTGGTTCTTCGTCCAATAATTCCAATCTCGATGTTGCTCTCGTGCGTTATAATCCAGAAGGTGATCTTGATAATTCCTTTAACTTAAACGGTCAGGTTGTGACCGTTGTCGGAAATGGAGATGATGAGGCTCTGGGGATTGCGCTGCAGGATGATGGTAAGATCGTTACGTGCGGTTACACTTTCAATGGTAAGGATCGGGATATCGCCTTGTTACGTTTTACGGCAAATGGCGATCTTGATCCTTATTTCGGTGTGAATGGGATAGTCACTTTGTCTGTTGGCAACGGTAATGACATTGCTGCTGCGGTGGCCATTCAGGAGAGTGGTGCTATTTTGGTTTCGGGGTCGGTTGAAGAAGGTTCGAGGAATGTGGCCGCCTTGGTTCGTTTTCTGCCGAATGGATCTTTAGATCATTCTTTCGGCAAAGCTGGTATCGTTCTTGCTGAAGTTGGGGATAATACTGAAATCGCTGCCATGGCAATTCAAAATGATGGCGGCATCGTTATGGCTGGTTCTTACGAGGAAAAAGAGCTGAAAAAAGTATTGGTGCTTCGTTTTTTGGCTGACGGTTTTCTCGATGTCGGATTTGGTATTGGTGGAGTTGCTGAAACTGTGGACGATACCAGGGCCGCTATTGGCAAAAGCCTGTGGGTGCAGGAAGATGGCGCTATTCTGGTTGCTGGTTCTGTGGGCGGGGAACAAAGTCAGGATGTCGCTCTCTTTCGATTTACCAGTGACGGCAAAGTGGACCGTGATGTCGGCGGGGGTACCGGGATGTTGAGTTATGATCTCGGTGGTGAAGATGATGTCGGATATAGTGTTTTGGCTACTGCTACCACTGCTTTTATTGCCGGAGATGCAACTGTGGATGGCAAACATGAACAGTTTCTCCTGCAATACCCTTTGACTTCAGGTCCTCTGGCAGAGTTTTCAGTTGTGACAGCAGAAACGGAGCAGTTGGACGGTGAGGTGTTTGCATTGGCCCTGCAGGCTGATGCAAAACTCATTGCTGTTGGTTCCAGCGAAGAGAGTACTGTCAGTAGCTTTCTGCTGGTCCGCTATACGGGGAAAGAATTGGCTGAAGTAAAAGCAGTTGAGTCGGGTAAAGAGTCGGAGTTTATTGCCACAATAGGTATTACAGAAATAACGAGAGTGGGTTGTTTTACCGGAGGCGAAATTAAAGAGGGTTCCGGGTTGACCTTTACCAGCAGGGGAGTCGTGTTCTCCATTGTTCCTTATCCGGTGTTGCATACTACTGCCACTGTTATTGCCAGTAAATCTGTAACAACAGATACATCCACAACTGATGTTGCCAGTGAAGGCTTTACCAGTGATGGAACGGGTGTCGGTCGTTATGGCAGTATTCTTAGTAACTTGACTCCAGGAACTCATTATTATGTCAGGGCGTACGGGGTTACTTCTGATAAAAATGTATATTATGGTAACCAACTTGATTTTACAACCAAAGATGCCTGCTTTATCGCAACCGCGGCGTATGGTTCCCTGCTTGATCCCCACGTGCAAAGCCTGCGACTTTTCAGGGATAAGTATCTAGTGACCCATGAGGCAGGTCGAATGTTCGTGCGTTTTTATTATCGTTACTCGCCGCCGCTTGCTGCGTTTATTGCTGATCAACCAGTCCTGCGCCTGTTAGTTCGCGTCTTCCTGTTTCCAGTATTTTTATGCAGTTATATAGTCCTCCATTTGGGGTTGCCTGGAATGTCTATGATCATATTTGCACTATGTGGAACAGTGATGCTTGCTTTCAAAATGTTTTTCCAAAAAAGGTGGCAGTAAAAGTCCTCCCTTTTTTGGAGTTGGTGTTTTTGGTGGGTGGGGTACGAAATGCTTGCACCCCACCCACCACCAATTTAATGCTGCTCACATTCAAAGATACGAAATAGTTATCCTTCCTCGTCTTCCACTGAAAATCAAAAAAAAACAGGGTGAAAATAACTGCAACGTACTACCTCTTTCCCCTGTTTACAGTCTGATTGAAAAAATCCTACCTTTTTTTCTGGACATAAATGTAAAAAATGAACGTACTTCATGGGCTATTTGCGGTCTGTTCATTTTTTGTATCCTGAATCCGCTTCTTTCCCGTTCATGTACATCTTTGTGTGGGTTAAAAACTGAGGGAATTGCTTATGGTGGGAGTAGCTGATTTAGCGATATATTCAAATTTTATATTATGAAATATAGCGATATTTTAAGATAATTTGCGTTTTTTAGAGTAATTGTGATGTATGCAATTGTTGACAATTGTTGATAACTTGTGAGATGGTTGAGTAACCTGTGGGGATGACAGGAGAAAAAGAGTGATTTTGTCGATGCCCAAAAAAGCAAGGGATTTGAACGGGGGGGGTGCTGGAGATCAATTGTTATGGGAGTGTTAGGAAATGCTATTATTACATGGAGAGCATGGAGAAATGGGCATCAATCGTCTTTGACTGAATGCCGAATTTAGGTTTTATATCGGCCTGTGATTTGCACAAATAGTCCTAGTTCTAAAAAAGCTGGTCGATTATGACTGTGGCTTTTTTTAATGAGGAGCGTTTGTGGGGGTGTTTTTTTTTAAGTCTCAGAAAAGAGTTTGTATGAATTTTATGGCGATAAATTGTCTCAAATAGCGATTTATCAGCTTTAAAATAAGACTTTAAGAGGAACTGGCATGGTGTGGCAGAAGGTAAAAGAGAGTTTGCGTGATGTCTTTGCTGAGAATGTATATAATCTCTGGATTGAGCCCTTTGTGTGCGTGCAGGGTGATGAAGAAAATATACGGCTTGCCTGTCCGGACCGGTTCTATCGGGCGCATCTGGCCCAGCATCATCTTGGTCTGATTCAGGATAAGGCGAATGCACTAGATGGC
>JAQVER010000123.1 GCA_028697885.1 Desulfocapsaceae bacterium | reverse complement strand
CACATGGACACAATGGACACAGAGCAGATTCGCATCCAGCAGTCCAAGGTGCTCCAAGTACTCCACCGCCCCACGGCCATCCATTCCCGGACAGGGGAAAATATTTTCCCAGGCACCCCGTTCTTCAAGGAAGCTACGGAAGCAGCCCCTGCCACTCCGCAGCAGTTCAATTTCATCGGCTGATTCCGCCACATGGAGGGAAAAGATATGCTGCAGACGATCCGCCCGCTGCTTCAAGGCCGTCATGATTCCGGGAGTAGTCGAATAGGGGGCATGGGGGGTGGCCGCCACTGCATCAGAAAGGGAGGCAAGCCTGGCCAGGACCTGTTCTTCCGCCTTGGAAGTGGGTCCCAGCAGTTCAAGGAGAAAGGAATGCTGGACAGCAGGCGGGTTGGTTGCGGGTGCAGATGGCAGGAGATTGCCGATATCGAGGAGGAGGAGAACTCCGGCATCATGCTGCTGCCGGAGCATATTCCGGGCCGCACGGGCCAGCTCTTCCGGATCGCACCCCCCTTCCTGCCTGAGCTGAAGCAGGGAACGAATCCAGTCGCAGAAGGTCTCACCTGGGGCCGGACGCGGAACATAGTGATACGCAGACAACTCAAGATGGATGTGGGCGTTCACCAGACCGGGCAACAGTACTCCCTGACAGCTCTCGACACGCGCACCGGGAAACCGGGACTGAATAGAGGAGGAGCTGCCCACGGCCAGAATCCTGCCATTGCTGACAGCGACAGCACCATCCCGGATCACCGGCGAACTGATCGGCACCACCCAGGGGGCCAGATAAAGAGAGACAGGGAAAGAAGGGAGCTCGTTCTTTGCAGAAAGGGGTGTGAGTACTGGAGATAGCAAGAAGAGACCTTCCTTAAATCACCGTATAATCCATCAGCCGCTGCCGCGGTTCAAAGCCGGCATCAACGACCAGACGTCTGATCTCCTGTTCTGAGAGCCTGAAGCTGACCCCGGCAGCCGCCACCACATTCTCCTCGAGCATGGTGCTGCCAAAATCATTGGCCCCAAAGAAAAGAGAAAGCTGGGCAATCTTCGGCCCCTGGGTCACCCAGGAGGCCTGGACATTCTCAAAGTTATCAAGATAGATTCGCGACAAGGCCAGCATACGCAGATAGCCCATGCCGGTGGTCTTTTCGATCTCGACCTGTTGGGAGAGAGCGGTATTATCGGGCTGGAACGGCCAGGGGATAAAGGCGGTAAAACCGCCGGTCCGATCCTGCAGCTCCCGCAGACGACGCAGATGTTCCAGCCGCTCGGGAACGGTCTCGATATGGCCGAACATCATAGTGGCAGTGGTGCGCAAGCCCTGCTTATGGGCCTCTTCCATGACCTCAATCCACTGATCAGCCGAACACTTCCGAGGGGCAGTGGCCTCCCGCACCCGATCGGAAAGGATCTCGGCGCCTCCTCCGGGGATGGAATCAAGACCGGCAGCGATCAGCCGTTGCAGTACCTCACGGATCGAAAGGCCCGAGAGAGTGGCAAAATGACAGACCTCCGGCGGCGAAAAGCCATGGACATGGATGCCGGTGGTCTTCATGAAGCGCAACATCTCTTCGTAATATTCCAGGGGCTTATCAGGATGGAGCCCGCCCTGGAGCAGGATCTGAGTCCCGCCCAGATCCTGGGTTTCCCGGATCTTCAGTGCAAGTTCATCAAAGGTGAGCAGGTAGCCGGTCTGATCCTCGGGCGCCTTGAAAAAAGCACAGAATTTACAGGCGGAGATACAGATATCGGTGTAGTTCACATTGCGGTCAACAACATAGGTGACATTGCCCTCCGGATGGAGGCGCCTCCTGATACTATCAGCCAGAAATCCAAGTTGATAAAGGTCTGCGTCCCGTTCAAGCGCAAGAAACTCCTCGTCACTGATCCTACCGCCCGCCAGGACCTTTCCTGTAATGGATTCCATCACCTCTTTCTGCAACCCCTTCATCTGCACCTCCTACCATCAGGCATGATGGTAGCATAAAAAATTACCCAGGAGATGGCTAAGCAAAAATACCCAAAGACAAGACGCGCAAATCCTGAGGAATGAGGCGTACTTTTGGGTACGTCGCAATGACAAAGGATGCAGCGCAACGCAGTATTTGAGCCTTTTTGCTTAGCCATCAGTCATGCACCTTGATCACATTATATAGCGTATCCCGTTCCACAGGAACCCGGCCCGCCTCTTTGATCAACCGCACCAGAGTCTTACTGCCGATAGCCTGATCGGTGTCGGCACCGGCCATGTGAGTGATCACCTCTTCCTTGACCGTGCCGTCCATATCGTCAGCCCCGAAGGAGAGAGCGACCTGGGCCATTTTGGGCCCGATCATAACCCAGTAGGCCTTGATATGGGGGAAGTTATCGAGAAAAAGCCTGGCAACGGCAATATTTTTCAGGTCATCAATGCCGGTAGTACGGGAGAGACTGCTCATCTCAGTATTTTTGGGATGAAAGGAGAGCGGGATAAAGGCAAGGAAGCCCTTGGTTTCATCCTGGGCCGTACGCAGGGCGTCGAGGTGTTCCAGACGCTCCTCCATGGTCTCAATGTGCCCATAAAGCATGGTGGCATTGGTGTGCAGACCCTGGCGATGGGCGGTCTTGGCCACCTCCAGCCACTGCTCGCCGGGGAGTTTCTTTTCACAGGTTATCGCCCTGATGCGCGGAGAAAAAACCTCGGCCCCGCCGCCGGGGATGGAACCCAAGCCCGCATCCCGCAGGATATCAAGGGTCTCCGCCACGGATTTACCAGCCAGCCCGGCCAGATGGGCAATCTCGACACAGGTGAAGGCCTGGATATGGACATCGGGCCTGACCTCTTTGATGCCGCGCAACAGTTCCAGGTAATAGTCAAAAGGCAGATCAGGATGAATCCCGCCCACCATATGGATCTCGGTAATGGGCTCATCAAGCCGGGCCCGTACCTTCTCTTTGACCTGGGCCAGATCCATCTCATAGGCAAGATCCGAACTCTTATCCTTGCCAAAGGCGCAGAATTTACAAAGATTGGTGCAGATATTGGAGTAATTGATATGCTGGTTATAGATGAAATAGGCATTGTCGCCATTCATCCTGTTCCTGACCAGGTTGGCCATATAACCAAGGGCCAGGATTTCTTTGGTGTTATACAGGGCCAGCCCGTCTTGCAGGTTCAGCCTCTCGCCGGCCTCCACTTTTTCCAGAATATCCCCAAGTCCTGCCTGTTGCACAAAAGATTTCATAATTAACCGCAAATAAAAAATAAAATAGTTATGTGGATGTCAAAATCGGTAGACGAAACCGGTCGAACTTGACATTCATACCTGGAGCAAGCGATACCTTGCCGTCCATGGCCGAAGTTACGAATCAGAGTCAAAGATATGCAATCTTTCGTAACGACTCCTAAAAAAAAAAGCCGGACACAAAGTCCGGCTTCATACTAAAATACAATGTTATCTCTTAATCAAGAAAATATTTCAGTTGATCACGTCTGCTGGAATGGCGCAGCCGATTCAAGGCCTTTTTTTCAATCTGGCGAATGCGCTCGCGGGAGACATTAAAGCGTTTGCCAATCTCTTCCAAAGTGTATTCAGCCTTTTCGCCGATACCGAAACGCAGCCTGATAATCTTTTCTTCCCGTTCGCTGAGGGTTGACAGAATCTCGGTCACCCGACCGGCAAGCTCTCTGGTCTGCACCGTATCATACGGCGACTGGGAATCATTGTTTTCGAGAAAATCACCCAGGGTCGAGTCATCGTCACCGACCGGGGTCTCCAAGGAAATTGGTTCTCTCGATGCCTCCAGAATGGCCAGGATCTTGTCCATGGGCAGTTCGGTGCTCTTGGAGATCTCCAGTGGCGTTGGTTCACGGCCCAGCTCCTTGAACAAGGCATAAAAGGCCTTGAAAAACTGGCTACGCAGCTCAAGAAAATGCACCGGCAGACGAATGGTGCGGGTTTTATCCAGAATCGCCCGGGTAATGGCCTGCCTGATCCACCAGCTTGCATAGGTGGAAAACTTATTGCCCTTGGTATAATCAAAACGAAAGACCGCACGCATCAAACCCAGATTTCCTTCCTGGATCAGATCGGCCAGAGTCAGTCCCTGATGCATATAACGCTTGGCAATGGAGACCACCAGACGCAGATTGGCGCGAATCATTGCATCCTTTGCAACCTCAATGGAACGGCTGTAAGCCTCAATCTTGGCCTGCAGTTCATGCAATTCGCGCTTATCAGAATACCTCTTGGCAGCACTGATCACACTGTAGCGCATGAAATTGAGCTGCTGTTTTTTGGGCTTCAAGGTGGGATCGCGCTTTTCCCAGAGGTCAATCCTGGTACACAGTAAACCCATTTCTGCAACACCAGTGACATCTTCCCGGATGGCCGCGATAATCTGATCAAACCCCTCACGGATGCACTTGGAATACTTGGCCTCTTCATCAGGGGTCAAGAGATCAAATTGCCCCATTTCCCGGAGGTATGTGGTTGTGGTCTCTTCCGCTTCATGGCTGACATCGCCCGCAGCCATGATCGAGCCATCTGTCAGATCCTCATCATCATCGCTTTCAGCCTTATCATGATCCCACGCCTCTCCAGACAAGGTTCTCTTTTCACCGTTTTTTTCAACGGTGACGATCTGAATATTATTGGCCCCCAGGAAATTAAAGATATTTTCAATGGCATTCGGATCTTTAATCTCATCAGGCAACAATTCATTCAAATCGCTAAAGCTGAGACACCCTTCAGTCTGACCCGCTTTCAGTAGATTTTCTTTTAATTCAGAGAGCACTGGGACATACTCCATTGCTTATATTTTTAAAACAACTCATCTATTTACAAAACCCAATAATTACAGTAAAAATTTTACCTTAGACATGGACACATCTAGAATTCCGGTCGGTTGACACCACTTCCCTGGCAACAAGAAATAAAAAAAACGACTTAAAAATCCAGCCGCCTGCAAAGTTCTTATCGAAACATAGTAGCGTACAACGCCTGATCGCAAAAAACAAATAAATAAAATTGGATCATACCCCAAAGGGGGAATAATAATTTTTTATACGAACAAAAATCATATTTGTAATATTGTAAGATTGATTCATCAAACAGGCAAGAGAGGCAACACCATCTTTTTTCATCATCACCGATGAAAGCACACAACATACTAAAACAAAAGAATTTATTTTTTCAACAAGAATATATCCATTATGCAAGCTCTTCTCCCCCCACAACGTGGCAGTGGCATCCTGGCCCATATCACCTCTCTCCCTTCTCCATACGGCATTGGCGACCTGGGCCCCTCCAGCCACGCCTTTCTTGAGTTTCTGGCCCGGGCCGGACAAGGGTATTGGCAGTTTCTCCCCACGGGACCCGGCAATCCTGTTTTTGACAACTCTCCCTACATGAGCAGTTCGGCCTTTGCCGGCTCCCCGTTGCTGATTTCACCAGAGCTGTTGCTTGAGCAAGGATTGATCCTGGAGAGCTCCCTGAAAACCGCACCGATTTTTTCCGAGTACCGCACCGACTTCCCGAAAGTCACTCTCTTCAAGGGAAAAATCCTGCAAGAAGCATTTTTAAATTTTTCTCCGAATTCGCAACAATTTATCGCCTTCAAAGAAGAGACTCCATGGCTGGATGATTACAGCTTGTTCATGGTCCTGAAGGAGGAGTTTAATGGCCTTGGATGGTTTGACTGGCCTGCCGAAATAGCCACACGCAGAGCTGAAGCCCTGGCTGCCCTGCACCTGAAGCACCACGAGCGCATACAATATTATGCGTTCGAACAGTTTGAGTTCTTCCGGCAATGGCAGATTCTGCGGGCAAAGGCCAAAAAGGAAAACATTAAACTCATCGGCGACATCCCCATCTATATGGGCTGGGACAGCGTAGATGTCTGGGCCAATCAGGAGATATTTACCCTTGACCCTGAAACCCTCCGCCCCACCCATGTCGCCGGTGTTCCCCCCGACTATTTCAGTGCCACCGGACAACGATGGGGCAACCCTCTTTACAGATGGCAGAGCAGCGATCAATTCATCCAGAAAAAACTGACCGACTGGTGGATAGAACGATTTCGTACCGTATTTCAAATGGTTGACACAGCACGCATCGACCATTTCCGAGCTTTTGAGGCCTACTGGTCTATTCCGGAGGAAGAAGAAACAGCTATAGAGGGCGAATGGCTCAAAGGACCAGGAAAACTCTTTTTTGACAAAATATTCAGTGCCCTCGGCCCACTTGATATCATCGCCGAAGACTTAGGCATAATCACTCCGGAAGTCACCACGCTTCGCCGCAGCCTTGGTTTCCCCGGCATGAAAGTGCTGCAATTCGCCTTTGATGATAACCCGGACAACCCCTTCCTACCCCACAACTTCAAGAGTTCAAACTGTGTAGTCTATACCGGAACCCATGATAATGACACCACCGTCGGCTGGTTTCTCAGTGATCACCTGACGCCCTCGCAGAGATGGCGAATTAAAAAAAATGCCAACAAGGAAGACGATAACCCATCGACAATACACAAGGATCTTATCTATCTGGCCATGGCCTCCATCGGACGCCTGACCATCTTCCCCCTCCAGGACATCCTGGGGTTTGGTAACGACTGCAAGATGAACAGTCCCGGAACCAGCAAGGGCAACTGGACATGGCGTTGCGCCCCTCGTTTTTTAACAGAATCATTAAGTTCCTGGTTGCAGAGCGAAACAGACCTCTTTGGTCGTTGCCCGAAAGAAGAGGCAGAGAAGACTAATAATCTACCTTGACAGGAGTCCCCATGCATATCCTTATCATCCTTGGCAGCCCCCGCAAAAATGGCAACAGTGAGACCTTGGCCCAAAATGTCGCTGCCGGTATAGAACAGCATCCTGATACGACCGTTGAATTCATACGGTTGAATGACCTGCAGATTTCTCCCTGTCAGGGATGTGGCGGCTGCAACAAGACTTCAACCTGCGTCATCAATGATGATATGACAGCCCTTTATGAAAAGGTCGACAACTGCGATCATCTAATTCTGGTAAGCCCCATTTATTTCTATGGCCTTTCGGCCCAATCCAAGGCCTTCATCGACCGATTTCAGGCCCGCTGGGCAAGAAAATATCTTTTGGGGATATCCTTCAGAAAGGATGAACACCGACAAGGCACCCTTCTTGCGACTGCAGCCACAGAGGGGAAGAAGGTCTTCGATGGCGCTTTGCTTACCGCGCGGACCCTCTTTGACGCTCTTGATCTGGAAAACGGAGAATCCTTGCTGGTCAGGGGGGTCGATCAACGCGGAGCCATGCAAAAAAAGGCTGAGATTCTGGCCCAAGCCGTAGCTCTGGGTCGAAAAATTGCAAGCAGCAAGAGCTGAGAAACCCTGGCGAATCTCTTTTCATTGCAACCCGACATTTATCCGCAATACTCCTCGAACAATTCCTTGACAAGGGAATCCGATTCCTGTAAAAAGACATCGACCTTTAGGCCCCATCGTCCAGCGGTTAGGACAGCGGCCTCTCACGCCGTAAACAGGGGTTCGATTCCCCTTGGGGTCACCATATATTCAAGGCCTTCTACGATTTTCGTGGAAGGCCTTTTTTATTGTGATACGATTTGCTGCTTATTCAAACGTATCCGTTCCCGTGGTGCTTGACATCCTTGTCAGCGATGGCTATAAAAATGCTGATTTTAAAGATATCTTCCCCTAACAAAAGTATCCGGAGACAAGAATGGCTGAGATGAATCTGCGTCAGATGAAGAAAGATCAATCCGGGATCATTTCCTCCATAAAAGCTGGAGGCGAACTCGGCCTCAGGATGCGCGAGATGGGCCTGGTTCCCGGCTCAAAGATTACCATTCAAGGCCGGGCTCCACTCAATGACCCGGTGGCCCTGCGGGTGATGGGTGGAGTTCTGACCCTGCGTAACAATGAGGCCGACTATATCACTGTCATCGTGGATGACAACGACTGAACACCAGCAACGAAATCGTTTCCCTTTACAACCAGTACCCTGCCGGGGAGGATCTCCCTCTGAGCCCCTGACGTCAATTCCCTTGTTCAAGAACTAAGTAAGGCAACATCGACCGCTACCGCCTTATAAGGCACACATATCACCCATCATCCATGCACCAGAACTATTTTTCTGCAGAAGAGCAGTAGCCAGCAGAAAAAAATGATCTTCTGATTACAACCTCTTAAATATCCTGCGCCGCCCTCCCCTACCCCTTGAAAAAATATTGACAGGCATTAATGTTTGGTGTACCTAAACATTGCTTTCTTTCACAAAGGGAAACAAGACCATGACCTTTAAAAAACTCAATCAAAAATGTGCCTGCTTGGCGGACAAGGTAAAGAATTGCATGAAGCAATCTCCTTGCCCCAGACAGATCACTCCCCTCTCAGAGTCCTGCCGATCTGGGCGGGTAAAGATCTGCAAGATCACCGGAGACAGAAAACTTTGCGCCAGAATGGCATCACTTGGCGTTTATGCCGGAGAAGAGGCTGAATTACTCTGCCCTGAAAATGGTTCACAATGTCTGTTAAAACTGCAGGGCGCTACCCTGAGTCTTGACAGTACTGCCACCAGAAACATTATGGTGACAGAAGTATAAAAAATCAAAAACCCGCTTCATTTGCGGTTTTTTTTCGCACCTTATGTTTAGGATATCCTAACTATCAATATCGAGGAATACCATGTGGCAATCTCTGTTAACCGCCTTTGTTCTTATAATCTGCCTTTTCTTTATCGGGAGAAAGCTCTACAGACAATTCAAGATGGCAACAGATCCCAAAGAAAAAATGAGCTGCGGCTGTGGTTGCTCCGGTTGCTCATCTCAAGGATGTACGCCGAGTCAGAAGGAAAAAAAATAATTTACCGATGAAACAGAATATTCGCATGGCCCTTGCCGGCAATCCAAACGCCGGAAAAACCACCCTGTTCAACACCCTGACAGGGGCCAGACAACATGTAGGAAACTACCCCGGCATCACCGTTGAGTACAAGGAAGGTAATTTCACTCATCATAATCAGGAAATCACCATCACCGACCTGCCGGGGACCTACTCTCTGACGGCCTATTCGGTGGAAGAGGTTGTGACCAGGGATTATCTGGTAAATGAGAAGCCGCAGGTGGTGATCAATATCGTTGACGCCTCAAACCTCGAGCGTAATCTCTATCTGACCACCCAGTTTCTCTTTATCGCTCTTCCAATTAGCTGTTGTTAAATCTTTTATCCCTATGTTTAACCCTAAGTTTGTTTCCATATGCATAATGGCTAAAACCAAAT
>JAQVER010000122.1 GCA_028697885.1 Desulfocapsaceae bacterium | reverse complement strand
CGGCCAAAGGCAGTCCATAGGATCATCCATCACATACTTCAAAGCTTTATCGAGTGACAGAACGATCCCACCAAAATCACCTATGGAACCCCATTTTTTCCTATGGCCCCACCACTGAATCTCCACCTGACTTTTCATCCCCGTTAATTTAAGCCTGGCTACTGGAGTATCATCTTCAGCCATATAAATGGAATAACCGTTGCTGATCTTCTTTATGAAAACAGGAGCTTTTTTCTTCTCGAAGAATGCTTCAATTTTAGATAGGTATGGGTCTGGTTCAGTTGCACTCACGGACTTTGAGCTTCAGTCGTTTTTTTAATTCACGGTATCTGACAAAGCCTTACCTGGCTTAAATTTGGCAACTTTCTTAGCAGCAATCTTGATTTCTTTACCTGTCGAGGGATTTCTTCCGGTACGAGCGGCTCGTTCAGTCACAGAGAATGTGCCGAATCCAATCAGAGTAACGCTATCACCCTTTGCCAAGACTCCTGATATTGCCGCTACCATCCCACTGAGAGCTTTACCGGCATCAATTTTGGTAATGTCTGCTGATGTTGCGATAGCATCAATAAGTTCGGTTTTGTTCATGCGCGTGCTCCTTTTTAAGTGATTCTGATTATATAAAATATAGAATATAAACTGCTACCATGCTTGAAATTACAGTAAATTTTACAATAAGTTACGTTTTCCTACAGGCTCAACGTGGAGCTAAGGGACTACCTACTTTTGCACAGTCCCGTTTGAGCCGAGGGTTAGCCGATTATCCATACAACGTACCAGATGGGCAGATGAGAGATTCCACCAGCAAACCAGTTTTTTCTCACGTGTTGCAAGCGCCCCTTCAAAACACCCTAAAGTGGATCCCTGAGTCAACACAATAAAACACTAAGTTTAATTCACTTGCCAATGGCCGCCTCTTACTGGCCCAATCCGTTTTAACTGATTGTCTTGCTGTAATTTGGCAATCTGTTTTTCAACGGCCCTGGTGCTTAATCCGAGCTCCTTCGCCAGTTGCGGGATTGTCATATCCGGGGTATCGGAAAGCAGTTTCAATATTTTCCCCGAACTTTTTCCCGAACTTTTCCCCGAACTTTCTTGCTGTAAAGCTATTTCCCCACGGGAGACAGTAGTTTTCCCCGAACTTTTCTCGGTGCTTCGTTGAACTATTGCGGTAAAAAGACATCCTTCACGGTCATCAATAAATTCGATTTTGTGCCAATCGTCTAATGCCCTTCTGATTCCTGAACCTATTCCTTTATAGGGAAGCAATCCTTTAGCAATATAGGAAACCAGGATCGGATTACGGATGTTGGAGTTGCCTGCCAGAATTTTTTCCACTGTCAGGTTGTTTGGCAGGTGACCGGGACTGATAATTTCGATACGGTTATCGAACGCAGAATATAAATCTGACTTTTTTATGTTGAATAAAATAGTCTAGTGTTTATGGCTGTTTTTTTAGATTTTGCAGATATTCGACCAACTCATAAATTTTTGTTGATGGCATGTCTGAGCCACCAGTCTCACAATAATGCTCAGCCTTTTTTGCTCTTGAGATGGCTATTTGTAGGCGATCTTTGGTGGCATGGTATGTATTGGTGTCACCTTTTTCGTAGCCAGGTAGGTGACTTTTGAGATCAGAAATGACATTGGCACATATTGATCCATGATCTGTGTCGAATTGTTTTGTGGTGTAGATGAAATGGAGCAGTATCCAGAATTCAAAACAGGGCACCGAGGTAGTTGCTAGGATAATATGCCCTTTGCCCATTTTGGCACCTTTTATAACGTCAATAGCCTCATGGTACTTTGTGTGCCGGTCTTTATCAAAAACACAATAAACCCTGTCGTATTCTTTATCTTTTCTGTATTCCTGTAAAGCAAGGTCCACAATATTGCGAGGAGAAGAGCCAGCAGTATTTTTTGCAATTTTAATATTTGCGGTATTGAGCTCTAGGTCGTCAATTAGGGCCCGCAGATAATTGGGTTCGGTTTTCTCTCCTTCACATACAATAAGTACCATGTCATACCGGGCTCTTTTTGATTGTTTTCGCCTAAGAGAGGCTATACTCCGGACCTTACGTTTCTGAAATAATTTGTCACTTTTGACCATCAGAATTTCACCTCGCCAATATATGGCAAGGCGCCGAATCTGCCTTGCAGGTAGCCTTTCTCAAGGGCCTCATCTTTGCGGGGGTGAAAGTTCGTTAAAGGGTAAAGTTGTGTTGCATGGTTATTATCTTTTTCTGTGAACCATATCTGGTCTCGGCGTAGAATTTTTGAGTCCAGGATAGAGGTGTCGTGAGTTGAAAAAATGAGTTGACCATTTTTTTTGTTAGATTTTGAGTTGTGGATCAAGTTGAGTAGAAAGCGTACTAAGTGAGGATGAAAACTATTGTCCAGTTCGTCAACAACCAAAACACGGCCATTATTCAAAACGTCAAGCCAGGGAGCTGCATAAGCAAATAATTTTTGAGTCCCATCAGACTCCTCTTGTAAAGGAAATGAAACAGAGTCTCCGGTGTCGCTTAACTGATGCTTGAAGAAGACTTCTTTAAAAGATTGTCCCTGTAAGTCCTTTTGGATAACATTTTTTAACTCTTCAGGGAGGTCAGAAGGGAATTTGAAAGTCTCAAATTTCCTTTCTTTGATTTCAATTCCATCTACAAGGATATCTGCACCCTTTAAGAATTTCAGGATATCGCCACATTTATCCTTATCTTCACAGCTTTTGACCGTGAAATCTCTGTCAATTATCTCTCCATGGCGGATAATAACCAGATTTTTAAACCAGGAAAAGACAGGTTTTAACTGTTCGCTGTTCAGTTGAACTGCGGTGGAGAGGAATAAGGCATTTGAGCGGGTAGAATCCTGCCATGTTTTTTTGGGGCCGGTCAGTTTTGCGCCAAAATACCAATTCTCTTCTTGCTTTTCAGGATTGTAGGATCGTTCAAACCAGCGTTGAGCCCTGTTGCCGGGGTATGCCAGCAGCCATTCGTGAGTCACTCGTTTCTCTGTAGTTTCAAATCCATATTGATAACGAATGCCATCCTGAATAAAAAAGGCCTCAAATTCACTCGATTGAGAAGGTCCATGGGAGTGAAGAAGAAATGGCTTACGTTCAATGTTTTCGCCTTCCTGGCTCTCTTTAGATGATGACAAGACAAGTTGTTTCATGAAGTTGAGAGCTGCAATTAAATTACTCTTGCCGCCGCCATTTGGTCCATACACAACAGCTGATCTGAGCAACTTGGGTAATCCTTCAGTAGGAGGAGTAAAACTATTTTCCTCTTGTAATTCTTTGGTTGGTCCTGCAGCCATACTCAGAGTCTGGGTCTCCCAAAATGAACGGTAATTTCTGATACTAAATTCGATAAGCATGATGTCTTCCTATTAACAACCCTGTTTGAGCAGGGAAGGTGTGAACTAACGTGAGAATGCATGTATGATATATTTCTAAGCCTATTTTTGCACAAATAATTCATTTTTTGCAACAAAAATATGATACAGCCTTGCCTTTTCCTGAGATGGAACTTATTGTACGGCAGAAGGTAAAATACTCGACTACTATATAGAGTATAAGATCTATCAGGAGTATGGCTCTTGTAGTGCCTGTGCGTGGGGACAAAAAATGTAACTGGAGAACAAATATGGCAGACATTCAAAAGCAATTTGAGAAATTTCATGACAACATCAGGCTTGCTAACGAAAATAGAATTTTGAAAGAAAAGCGAGATGTCCTCAAAAATAATCTTGGGGATGCTCTTAAAAAAAATGATGATGCCCCAACAGTAGATAAATATCTTTTGCAAGGCTCCTATGCAATTCACACCGGCATTAACCCACCCAATAGTGATTATGATATTGATATTGGTGTAGTTTTTGACTGCACAAAAGAAGCTTTTGGGGCACTGAAGCTTAAAAATATTGTTAAAGAAGCCCTTGATCACTCCAGTCGTGACCCAAAGTTAAAAAATCCATGTATCACCATCCAATACACCAAGGATGGTGAGGATGAATATCACGTAGATATGCCTGTCTATGTCAAGCGAGATGATGGTAAAGGTTATGATCTCGCATGGGGAAAAAATTCTTCATCTGAAGACTGGCTTCACTCTGACCCGGAAGGTTTGGTTGATGAGATAAATGGTAAATATAGTGATGAAGATGAACGAGCTCAGTTTCGACGCGTTGTAAAATATTTAAAGGCGTGGAAGGGGATGAAGTTTACCGCATTTACGATACCCAGTATTGGTCTCACGCTATCAACTTGGGAGATGTTTGCCCCAGACATTGATTTTTATGATAACTCTAAAAATGATTTAGCGGCGTTGAAAAAAACAGTAGCCCGAATTCTTTCTGCCTTCCGTTGGGTTGCCGGTGTTGAAGGAAAGAGTTTATACCGATTGCAGATTTGTCTCCCTGTCTCCCCAAGAAATGATGTCTTTGAGAAGCTCACTGATCAACAGATGACGGAACTCAAAGATAAGATGGAATCTTTACTGGATACCCTTAAGTATGCCGAAAATGAGGAAAGAAGTGAGAAGGCATGTAAGGAACTGAAGAAGCATTTGCCTGATTTCCCTGTACCTTCGACGTTAGAGACAGCAAAAGCGTCTGTTCTGAGTCTTAATAACACAGGATCTTCTTCATAATGGCATCGCGCAACCTTGATTTCGATAAGCTGCTGACCGATGTTCCTGTGGTATCTTCCGTCTCAAGGCTTGCAGGGTTCAAAGAAAGGGGCATTGATCCCGAAAAATGGACAACGTTCCTCGTTATTGCCACCTATGAAAGGGGAGTATGGCGTCTCCTTGTTTCGATCCCAAAAAGCTTTCCTTACAACCTGCCCCGTATATATATTGAAAATGCTAAGGATTATCCGGCCATAGGGCACATAAACTGGCAAGGGGGTGTCTGTTACAAGGACCACCAAGGGTTAGTTGTCAATTATCGAGATCAGGAAGGAGTGCTGTGCGGATGTCTGATGGAAGCACTTCGAACGCTTCATCATCATTACAATGACATTACCCGGAATGACCTTTTCATGGAGTATGAAGATTACTGGGAAAGTCTGCCTTCTGAGTTCTGGACTACCATGGCTCTCGTTGAGCATTCTGATAACTGGAAGATCCTTACAGGTTACTTGGACCATCAAAAAGAAAGGAAAACTAAGAAGCCAACTTTCTTGGCAATTTATGATCAAGAGTGGGAGGCAAATGAATTTTACTGGCCACTAGAAAAGCTAAGGAAAAGAAAACAAAGCAAGGTACTTTATTTACCATTAGTTTCACCTGTTACCCCACCATCCCCTCTCTCATTTTGGACATGTAAAGATATCGGAGATCTTATAGACGCACACGCTGATTTGGAAATTGCTGAAGGGGCTAGGGTCTGGGCAGAAAAACAAAAATGGGACAACACGACGGGGATAATTTTTTCTCACCCGAAGCCATCTGGGGAGCGAGCATTGTGGGGGGTTCTATTTTCTCGCGGAGACAAAGCAAAACACCCATTGGCGTCCACTGATATCCGATGGAAAATAAAGCCCATTCATCTACAAAACCACACTGAAAGGTATCTGCTCCATCGGGGAGGAGCAGATGTGTTACTTAGGAACAAAAAAGTAGCAGTCATCGGATGTGGCTCTGTGGGTGGAAATATCGCAAATAATCTGGCAAAATCAGGGGTGGGAGAGTTGCACTTATACGATTACGATTTTTTCTACCCTGAAAATATTTATCGCCATGTGTTAGGTGGTTTGCATATTGAGCCTATCATTCCACGATCGAAAGTTCACAGCCTCAGTAGTGACATCATGATAAACCACCCTTTCGCCAAGGCTGTTGGATATGGAAAACGGTTATTGGATGTTGTTCCATGTAAAGATGAGAAATCTGGATATGATGCAATTGTTGTAGCCACAGGGGATTTTACGGGAGAGCTGATTTATAATCAAATTCATCACAACTGTGATAATGCTACTCCCGTAATCTACGCCTGGCAGGACGGTTTTGGCATCGGCGGTCATTGTATGCGTGTAACGGACCCCAAAGGTCCTGGCTGTCTAGAGTGTCTTTACACGCGCTCTTCTGGTTTTAAGCCACACCCAAAAACAAGCTTTATCGCGCAAGGACAGACAATCAGTAAACATATCGGAGGATGCGGAGGTGTAATGACGCCATATTCCTATCTTGATGCCAGCCAAACAGCTATTTTGGCAACGAGAGCCACAATTGAGGCGTTGAAAGGCGAGTGTGGAAACGAATTTCGTAGCTGGAAAGGTAGCCCGAATGAACTTAAGATGAACGGTTACAACGTTTCAGCATGGTACGAAAAATTAGATCAAGGTGAGTCGCAAGACAG
Source organism: Desulfocapsaceae bacterium (assembly GCA_028697885.1). Lineage (GTDB taxonomy): Bacteria > Desulfobacterota > Desulfobulbia > Desulfobulbales > Desulfocapsaceae > UBA2270. The sequence continues at coordinate 2,897 of JAQVER010000122.1, read as the reverse complement.
GGAAAAATATGTCGCCCCAAATTGTAAAGTCTGTGGGACAGGCGATTAGGTACACGAAGACTGATAAGAGCAGAATCATTTTTGATGAGGCTGTTATTGATACTCTCATGTGCTATAGACAAAATAGTTCTTTGAAAGTTGAGGCTGGCGGCCTGCTCTTAGGGAGACACTTGAAAGGAGGCTCTCATATAGCCGTTGATTTGGTCTCGGAGCCCATGCGTGGAGACAGGCGAACAAGAACTTCTTTTTTTAGAGGCCGAGGTCATGAGCGGTTTGCTCACGAGTGTTGGCACAACTCAAAAGGTGTCTTTGCCTATTTAGGTAACTGGCATACTCACCCATGCATGTATCCATTACCATCAGAAACAGATTTTGATGATTGGCGCAATGTATTGAAAAACGACATTTACGAAGGGAAAAACCTGTATTTTGTGATCGTCGGAACCAAAGGGCTAGCCTGTTGGGAGGGCTGCTCTCAGCACGGCAAATTTGTTAAACTTGAGGAGTATATTTTCCCATGACATGCGTTAAGGATTCTTTTCATTTTTTACGGTCGACAATCTGGAAAGGTGTTTGTTGGTTCACCAGGCCTATAAATCTAATTATGAAGGCAGGTCTCTTCTTATGTTTGATTGGTTTTGGTGGGGCAAGTTGGGCATCATTGCAAGTTGGCTATGCTTCAGAAAATGGAACTCTTGCATCAGTAAAGGTCGAAAGGAGCGAAAGCAAACCTTTTGTGGAGCTATTGATGGTAGGAGTGGGCATTGTCGGCCTGATAATGGTTATAGGCGAATCTGTATATATTGTTAGTCGGCGGCGAAAAATTCTTAATATCGCCATAGAACACTCTGCTCTCAGAGAAAAAATTGCCAATCCTTTGATTAATTACGTCTCAAAAGAAAGCGGCGGTTCAGACACGTTACCCATTGATTTAGCAAACTGCTACTCAAACTTTGTGGTTGAGTCCCCTCAGAGAGCTCTTGATCTTACAGTTGTAAGTCTGAGAGACACCCTTCTCTCACAAATAAAGCAGGCGGGAACAAAAGATGTAACGGTTCATTATGGTGGCACAGCACCTGTGGGCTTAGGATTCCTTGCCGGTTTTATGCTTGGTAATACGAACGAAGTTACGACTTGGGACTATAATCGAGATTCGGGAGAATGGTACAAGTTAGGTGGTTTTAGTGATGCAAATAAGCCGTTGTCCGACTGGAGCAACTATTGTCCAGAAAAAGAAACCTGCATACTTATGGAAATAAGTCACCCAGTGAACATTGAAGATGTCCGGAAGAGAATTCCAAAAATGCCATACGTGAAAGTTTCCATGCCTGAAATGAGGTACGACAATATGTCTAGCAAGGAGAAGGTGACAGCATTTCAGGGAGAATTTCGTGAGATGTTAAAAAAGTTAAATGCTGATGGAGTAGAGACGGTTCACATATTTTGTGCAGCACAAGCATCATTCAATTTTTGCATGGGGAGACAGATCACAAAGAATCATCCTTCCTGTGTCGTGTATGAATATCAAAACTCAGAGGAGAAAAAATATCCTTGGGGTGTCCTTTTTAATACGAAAAACGATAATTCTCCTGCCATCGTTTAGGTTGGTTGTCGCATTTGTTTTTTGTACTTTTTGTGAGGAGAGCTATCGGCATGATGCGAGGGCAACAGTAACAACACAACAATCCCCAGACAGACGCCTTTACCACCCTTTCGCTCGCGATCCTGTTTCTCTAACTCCTCGTAGATAATAAAATCAAGAGCATCGTCATCGGCAAAGATGTTGTCATGCCTGTCTTCATGCATAGGATGTATATTGACTTCGGCATCATCGGTCATGCGAGATCATCTTATCTGCAAATCTTTTCAACTCGCCTCATAACTTTTCAATAAAAGAGGTTTGGCCTTTTCAAAATCAGCCATTGAACCAATTGTTATTTCCACGTCACCAGTCCCAAAATGACCGGTTTTCTTGACATCACGGGTAAATCAATTTTCAAGGTCTATTGCCCCAGGATCAACTTTGACATACACCAAAAGCTTACCGGTGCCCGTATGCACCTCAACGCAGGCGAAATTTTTGATCCGTTTGAAGGCAAAATAAAACTTCAAAATCTTAAACTGAACATCATCCCCCAGCGCCAGCAAATACGCCTTTACTTCCTCATAAAGGTCTTTCTGCTCCTGCTTGGCTTGCGCCAGATATTCCGTCACAGTCTTATACTGGTTCTTGCCTGCCTTAACCGGCTTTTCACTATCAGAATAAGCTACAACCGCAGTAGTAGCATTAACCAGTTCCAGCAGAAGCAGGTCATCCCCATATCGCCGGTATCGGATAAGTTCTATATTCCGATTGATCTGCTGAACGGCATGTGCATCATACTTGGTAAAGTCCCCGGCGATACAAAGCAGCCTCGGACTTGGCCACTCAATAGCATCGGAAACTTCCTTGCCAAGCTTCTTCATGACCAGAAGGATAAATTCCGCTTTATGGTCCATCAGCCAGTCAAGATAAAAAAGGCCCTGGTTGATGACGTTTTCGTTCATGGTCCTTTTATATTCAATGATTACCGGGCAGCCGTTCTCATCGACCCCAAGGGTATCAATCTTGCCACCATGGGTTTTACCAGTGAAATATTCAGTTGCCAGAAAACGAACGCCAAGAAAGATCTCAAGATGAGATTCCATCTGGGTCTGAAGTGATTTTTCTACCGAGGCCGATCGCCCCTCAAGCTCAAGGACTTCATCTTTTTGGATTCTGAATAATTTGATATCACTCATACGTTTACAGTTGCCCCACGACCTTCACCAGATCATCAATCCGAAAGTCTCCTTCAATTGGATTATTTTCAAACACCATGAAGTAACGATAGTCGTTTCCAGCCTTGTTGGCCCAT
>JAQVER010000121.1 GCA_028697885.1 Desulfocapsaceae bacterium | reverse complement strand
CATTAGATAAAGGAAGAGTGCCATGTCAAAGAATCCTCCCAATTATATCTCCACCACTAATGCATGCAAACTTTGCACCCCCCTTGGGGCCTGCCTGGCCTTCAAGGGGATCGAGGGTGCTGTTCCCTATCTACATGGATCGCAGGGCTGCGCCACCTATATGCGGCGCTATATTATCAGCCACTACAATGAACCCATTGATATTGCCTCCTCCTCACTCTCTGAGAAGAATGCCATCTATGGGGGTGGCCCCAACCTGAAAATGGGTCTGGTCAATGTGACCCGGAAGTATCAGCCCAAGCTCATCGGTATTGCCACCACCTGCCTGACGGAAACCATTGGTGACGATGTGGGCAGGTACCTCCATGAGTTCCATCGGGAAACCGTGGGCACCATGCCGATCATGGTTCGAGTCTCCACCCCCAGCTATAACGGGACCCACATGGAGGGGTTTCATGCCGCGGTGACGGCCGTAGTGGAGCAACTGGCCGAAGGCGGTGAGGCGGTTGAGGGGAAGATCAACCTGCTGCCGGGATTTATCTCGCCTGCCGACAAACGCTATCTTTCTGAGATACTGGATGATTTTGGACTGGAGGCCACGATCCTGCCGGATCTCTCTGACACCATGGATGGCCCGGCTACCAGTAAGTATGACAAGATTCAGCCCGGCGGCACCCCTCTGGCCTCCATTGCCACCATGGGTCGGGCCAGCGCCACCATCGAATTTGGCCGAACCCTTCAAGGAAAAACCGCAGCGACACTCCTTGAACAAAAACATGGCGTGAAGCGCATCAGCCTTGGGGTGCCCATTGGCATTGAAGAAAGTGATCTCTTTTTTGCTTCCTTAAGCACGCTCAGCGGTCGAGCCATTCCCCAGGAGCATGTCCGGGAACGGGGTCGGCTGGTGGACAGCTACATTGACTGCCACAAATATATCTTCGGCAAAAAAGCCATCGTTTACGGTGAAGAGGATCTGGTAGTGGCCCTGACCGCCTTTCTGGCCGAGATTGGTGTCGTGCCCGTACTCTGCGCCTCCGGCGGCAAGAGCGGCAGGCTGGCCGCAGCCATCGAGGAGACAACCGGTGATATTCTGGCCGAGCAGCCCCAGGTCTTTGAGGGCATGGACTTTTTCGATATCAGCGAAATGGCCGAGAGCCTGGCCCCGGATCTGCTTATCGGCCATTCCAAAGGCTATCCCCTGGCCAGAAAGCTGGAAATCCCTCTGATCCGGGTTGGGTTTCCCATCCATGACCGGATGGGTGGTCAGCGGATTCTTCATCTCGGTTACCGGGGAACCCAGGCCCTTTTTGATCAGGTGGTCAATGCGACCCTGGCCAGGAAGCAGAGTGATTCACCGGTGGGCTACAGCTACATGTAACGTTAAACACCACTGAAATTGTATCTACTTTAACCATTAGGTTTTATTGAATTTTTCAACAAGCAGGAAGGAGCGTATCATGACTATTGATTATAATCGGCATCCCTGTTTCAATCCCAAGGTTCAGGGCCAGTTCGGCCGGGTGCACCTGCCTGTGGCCCCCAAATGTAATATCAAGTGCAACTATTGTAACCGCAAGTATGATTGCGTCAATGAGTCACGACCGGGAGTGACCTCCACCATCCTTTCTCCAGAGCAGGCCCTGGTCTATATGGGCAAGGTGCTGGAGGCGGAACCGCGTATCAGTGTGGCCGGTATTGCCGGACCGGGCGACCCCTTTGCCAACCCGGATGAAACCCTCGGCACCATGCAGCTTTTACGCAAGAACTATCCGGAGCTGATCCTCTGCCTCTCCACCAATGGCCTGGGCCTCTATCCTTATATTGATGAGGTGGCCGATATCGGGGTGTCCCATGTGACAGTGACAGTCAATGGCATTGATCCCCAGGTTACCAAAAACATCTATGGCTGGGTGCAGGATGGCAATATCTCCTATCACGGTCTTCAGGCGGCAGAGCTGCTTCTGGCACGACAGTTGAAGGCCATTGAAAAGCTCAAACAACGAGGAGTGATCGTCAAGGTTAACTTTATTGTCGTACCCGGGGTCAATGATCATCATGTGGAAGAGACGGCCAGGTTCATGGCAGGGATGGGTGTAGACCTCTTTAACTGCATGGCCCTGCTGCCCAATGAAGGCACAGTCTTTGCCGATGTGGTCGAACCCGATAAAGAAACAATGGCCAGGTTGCGCGGTGCAGGTGAAAAACATCTGCCGCAGATGCGCCACTGTAAGCGTTGCCGGGCCGATGCGGTGGGACTCCTGGGAGCTGACCGCTCCGGCGAGATGGCCGGATGTTTGAACGCCTGTGCCTCAATGCCAGCAAATCCCGGAAATATGCGTCCCTATGTGGCGGTGGCCAGCATGGAGGGGATGCTCGTCAATCAGCATCTGGGTGAGACCAGCCGCTTTATGATCTGGGAGCAGAACCCTGACCAGACCTTCCGGCTTGTTGAAGAGCGGCCGGCGCCGATTCCCGGCAGCGGCATTGGCCGCTGGCAGGCCATGACCCGTATTCTTTATGACTGCCGTGCTGTGCTGGTCAGCGATATGGGCGAGACTCCCCGCCAAATCCTGCAAAAACAGGGGATAGAGCCGATCACCATGTCAGGATTTATTGAAATGGGTCTCAAGGCGATTTACAGTGGCGAGGGATTGTCCAAACTGAAACGGCGGGAAAAAAAGAGTTGCAGCAGTGGACACTGTCAGGGGACGGGAACTGGTTGCGGTTGATCCTCCTTCCTCGACCACACCCGGCAAGTGCATAAAAGGCTGCCCTTTATGCACTTGCCATGGAGTAAAAAAAATAATCCCCCACAAGACATTATAAATGTCCAAAAATGTGTTTATAGCTGCATAAATATTTCAAATTTGTAAAATACAAAACACAGAAAACACGGAAACATCCTGAAAAGACAGCAATTACCTATTTGGTATACTTTTTGCTTTAAACCTTCCAAGTGCCATCATGGCACGCACAGCCATTCAGCGAAACTTGGGAGAAATCATGAATCATCTTCACACCCCAGCACCTACTCTCGCCTCCTCCTGCCCGCTGGAGACCCTGAAGATCCAGGCCCTTTCCGAGATCTGCCAGCTCATCAGCGAGGCGGTACATCTCGACACTGCCCTGGCCAGGGTATTTCAGGTCCTCCATGAGATCCTGCATATGGACCGGGCCACCCTGGTTCTCCTTGACCCGCACAGACAGAGGCTGGAAATCAAGGCATCCTACGGCCTGACCATTGAAGAGGAACAGCGGGGGATCTACGGGCTCTCCGAGGGGATCTGCGGCCAGATCTTTCAGACCGGATCGCCCTGCATCGTCCCGGACATCAACAGCGAGCCCCTGTTCCTCAATCGTACCGGCGCCAGGACAACCATCACCAAGGACAGGCTCTCTTTCATCGGCGTACCGGTTCTCATGGCCCAGAAACCGGTGGGGGTCCTCACCGTCGACCGACTCTTCGGCCCGGAAATATCTTTCAAGGAAGACATCAGCTTTCTGAGCATCCTGGCCACGCTTATCAGCCAGTTCATCGCCCTGCACCAGGCCATTAACCGCAAGGAAAAACGATTGGTGGAAGAAAACCGCTCACTGAAAGCGGAACTGCACGGCCGCTTCAACCGCCATTATATCATTGGTCAGTCACGCCCCATGCAGGAAGTCTTTGCCACCATTGAAAAAGTGGCCCCCAGCCGGGCAACGGCGCTGCTTCTGGGGGAGTCGGGGACCGGCAAGGAACTGGTGGCAAGGGCCATCCACGAGGCAAGCCCCAGAAGGGATAAAAACTTTATCAAGATCAACTGTGCAGCCCTCCCTGAAAACCTGCTGGAGAGCGAACTTTTCGGGCACGAGAAAGGGGCGTTTACCGGGGCCACTGCCAGCCGCGCCGGACGCTTTGAACTGGCCGACGGCGGCACCATCTTTCTCGACGAGATCGGTGAACTGCCGCTCTCCCTCCAGGCCAAACTTCTCAGGGTCCTTCAGGAGCGCCAGTTTGAACGTCTGGGCGGCAGCAGGACACTGGAGGTCGATGTGCGCATCATAGCCGCCACCAATGTGAACCTTAGCGATGCCGTGGCCAACGGCACCTTTCGCAACGACCTCTACTATCGCCTGAATGTGTTGCCCTTTCATCTTCCCCCCTTGCGGGAACGCAAGAGCGACATCCCGATCCTGCTCAACCACTTCCTGCGCGCCAGCAATGAACGGAATGGCATGGAGGTGGAGTTATCCCAGGAGGTTTTCGACTTCCTGATGGACTACAACTGGCCGGGAAATGTGCGGGAACTGCAAAATCTCATTGAACGCTTGGTTATTTTGAGCGACAAGAGTATTATTTATGAGAGTGATCTTCCCGAAGAGATGGCGAAAACCTTGACCCAGGAGACAACACTTACTTCCCCTGCAAGGACGTCCCCCACTGATCATGCCCTTGACTCCAGCGTAGCCGGCCGGTACCCGGCCCTCCACTCCTTGGAAGACCTGGAACGGGCTGAAATCAAGGCCGCCCTGATGAGAAATGGCTGGATCCAGGCCCGCGCTGCCCGGGAACTGGGTCTGACCCAGCGCCAGATTGGCTACCGGATCAAAAAATTCAAGCTCGACAGGCCGGAATTTGCCCTGAACCCATGGAATGAAAAAACATAGAGCACGCGCAAGGGCTTGAACTCATTGCAAGATATTGAAAAAACAGGATCAACATCATGAATCTCCTGAATAAAAAATCCATCTTTACCTCCATGCTGCAGGATGGCCCCTTTGCCGTGGGCGAACTTCCCCCCTTTGCCCATCCCTTTTCCAGAGAGGCCAAAAAATGGGTGCGCAATCTGGAAGGGGATCAACTGCTGAAGACCAAATATCGCGCCGTTCGTTGTCAGGTCTTCGATTTTCTGGGAATCAGCATCTTTGATGAGATCCTGATCCTGATCCATGACCGTAAACTCCGCCAGAAAACTGCGGAACGCTCCCGTATCCTTTTAGGAAATATGTTCGGCCTGGATGGCGACAAGCATGACATCGGCCGTTACCTGTACGACTATGCCCGCACCGCCGATGATGTGGTCAACTCCCTGCGCGCCAAAGTCCTGGCCCCTTATCGCTCTCATATTGAGACCACCAATGAGATCGAAACCACCCATGACCCGGTGGATCTGCTGCTTATCATCTTTGACGAGCGTTTTCACCGCAAGGCCCGCTTTGAGGCCAAGCGCAAACTGGTACTCATGAATCTTGCCGGCTCCATTGATCAGCGGGAACGGGAAACCGTTATCGAGTCCAAGTTTTCCAATTTTCTTCGTTTTTTGAATGCCCATGTCTGGAGCCCCAGTCTCAAGATCGGCGAGCTGGAGATCAAATATCTCCACAGCCACCACCACCCCGAAGATTTCAGTTGCCGGGAAGTGAACGTTCTCTCTGAAGAGCAGGCCCGAGCGCTGATACCCACACCAGGTGAGAAACTGACCCTGATCAAGCGCCGCCGTTTCCGCAGCCAGGAGAGAGAGGTTCCGATCTACGTCACCATCAGGAAAAAACCACCTGCTGCCAAGGTTCTGAAGCTGTTGCGTAAAAATGAAAAAAACCCAGCTGTGGCCGTTGATGACGAGCTGGGTCTGATGGCGGTGCTCAACTCGGTGGGTGATGTCAAATGCTTTATCCGCCACCTGACCCGCAGCGCGGTAGAGGCAGGATCGCTCATGACGCTCGAGGATATCTCCGACACCCTGACCGGTGGTCAGTACGGGAGCACGGCCATGGGAAGTTCCAACAAGACCCCGATGTTGAAATTTTTTGCCAGACTGGGGGGGATACGGGTGGAATTCATCATCCACACCAACCGTTCCTATCTCAACTATATCTACCAGCGGGATGTTGCCCATGACGAGTATGAGGTCAAGCGGATTTTCGACACCGGGGTGGCGGATTTTCTCTTTCCAGGTGATATATATCGACTGAAGATGGACGAGATTCGCACTGCCCAGATCAATTTATTCCGCAAACAGATCGAAGGAAACTAAAGAGGTCTGCCATGACTCCAAATTTTCACGGCATTATTGACTCCACCCTGCGGGAAGGCGAACAGACTCCCGGGGTGAACTTCAGCCAGGAACTGCGATACGAAATCATCAGGCAGCTCTGCCAGGTGGGGGCGGAAGAGATTGAACTGGGCGTTGCTTCCGAAAAAAACAGCCATCTTCAGGATCTTTTTACCTTTGCCAGGAAGACAAGCAAAGGACGGCAACGTCTGGGGCTCTGGTGCCGCTGCCATGATGGGGATATCGTTTTTGCCGCAAGCTGCAGACCGGACGTCCTGTCTCTGTCGATTCCGGCCTCAGATCTGCACATCAGTCAGCGTCTGCAAAAAGACCGGAGCTGGATCCTGCGCACCCTGCGCCAGGCGGTTGCCCAAGCCAGGACATTTGGTATTCCTTTTATATCCCTTGGACTTGAAGATGCAACCCGGGCCGACCCAGAGTTCCTCTGTTTACTGGCCAAGACCGCTGCCGAGTGCGGGGTGCAGCGTCTGCGGCTGGCCGACACCGTGGGTATCGGCTCCCCTGCCACCATCACAAAAATGGTGAAAATGCTCCTGCAGAAATCAGGACTTCCCTGCGGGATCCACACCCATAATGATTTCGGCATGGCCACGGCCAATGCCATAGCCGCCCTTGAGGCCGGAGCATCCTGGATTGATGCCACCGTCCTCGGCCTTGGCGAACGGGCCGGCAACTGCCGTCTGGAAGAGGCCGTCGCCTTTCTCTGCCTGCAGAGAGGGATGGAACGCTATCAGACCAGCCGCCTGGCCGCGCTCTGCCAGACCGTCAGCAAGGCCGCAGATATCCCCATCGCCAGAAACCATCCTGTCATTGGTGAGGCCATTTTCACCTGCGAAACAGGCCTGCACCTCCATGGCCTGACCGTCAATCCCGACACCTATGAGCCTTATTCTCCAGAGAAGGTCGGCGCCAACCGCACCATGCGTTTTGGTCACAAAAGCGGCAAACGCGCCCTCTGCAACCATCTGCACGCCCTCGGCCACCCTATTGATGACGACAGGGCCGAAGCACTCTCCAGAGAGCTCCGGAACCTGACAGGCCTTCCACTCCAGGGACTCAGCGATTCTGAACTGCTCCGTCTGGCAGCACGGTAACGACACCGACGCGCCACCCGCCAGCTCCGGAAAGCAGGGAGCTGTCGTTCCCTCCCGGTTCCTAGCTACATCGTATCGATAATAGCATTGAAGGTCGGACTGGGACGCATGGCCCGGGTGATCTTTTCAAGATCCGGATGGTAGTAGCCGCCGATGTCTACGGGCTGGCCCTGCGCCTGAGCCAGTTCGGCCACGATCTTGTCTTCATTCGCGGTAAGCTCCGCGGCAATCTTGCTGAACCGTGCCTGCAGCTCGGCGTCCTCGGTCTGCGCAGCCAGGCATTGCGCCCAATACAAAGCCAGGTAAAAGTGACTGCCGCGGGTATCCAGTTCGTTGACCTTGCGCGAGGGTGACCGCCTGTTTTCCAAGTGCATGCCGATGGCCTGATCCAAGGTCTTGGCATAAAGGGCCGCGGTTGTATGGTTGAAGGTCGCCGCGATATGCTCAAACGAGGGCACCAGGGCGCAGAATTCACCTAAGGAATCCCAGCGCAGGTGGCCTTCTTTGAGGAACTGCTCGACGTGTTTCGGCGCGGAGCCACCGGCCCCGGTCTCGAACATACCGCCGCCGTTCATCAACGGGACGATGGAAAGCATCTTGGCACTGGTACCCAGCTCAAGAATCGGAAAGAGGTCGGTGAGGTAATCTCGCAGGACATTACCCGTCACTGAGATCGTAGACTCCCCTTTCCTGATCCGCTCCAGTGAGAAGCGCATGGCCTCAACAGGAGTCATGATCCGGATATCCAGGCCACTGGTGTCGTGCTTGGGTAAATAGGTCCTGACCTTGGCGATGAGCTGAACATCGTGGCTCCGGTTGTCATCGAGCCAGAAAATAGCTGGAGCACCGGTTGCCCGTGCCCGGGTAACTGCCAGTTTGACCCAGTCCTGAATCGGGGCGTCCTTAGCCTGACAGGCCCTGAAGATATCGCCTGTTTCCACGGCTTGTTCCTGTAAGATTGTGCCGGCGCTATCCACCAGGCGAATAGTACCGGAACCCGGCGCGATAAAGGTCTTATCATGCGAGCCGTACTCCTCGGCCTTTTGCGCCATCAGGCCGACATTGTCGACGCTGCCCATGGTTGCGGGATCAAAGGCCCCGTTCTGGTTGCAATCATCAATCACGGCCTGATAGATTGGGGCATAGCAGCGGTCGGGAATCATGGCAATGGTGTCATGCAGCTGATCATCGGGTCCCCACATCCGGCCTCCATCTCGAATAACCACCGGCATGGAGGCATCGACAATCACATTATTAGGCACATGGAGGTTGGTGATACCCTTGCTGGAGTCCACCATGGCGAGCTGGCAGCTCTTCTGGTAGACTGCCTCGATGTCTGCCTCAATTTCCAGGCGTTGCGCCTCAGGCAGGTTCTCAATCTTGGCCAACAGGTCACCGAAACCGTTGTTGACATTGACATTCAGTTCTTTGATGAGTGCGGCATACTTAGTAAAGACATCCTGGTAGAAAACACTCACGCAATGGCCGAACATGACCGGATCAGAGACCTTCATCATGGTGGCCTTGAGGTGCAGGGAGAGCAGGACGCCCTCGTTTTTGGCCGCCGCGATCTGCTCGCTGTAGAAGGCACGAAGGGCACGGACATTCATCACCGAGGAGTCGACAACCTCACCTGCGAGAAGCGAAGTTTTCTCCTTGAGGATGGTGGTTGCGCCATCTGCGGCCACGAATTCGATGCGGACATCACAGGCGTCCTTGATGGTGACAGATTTCTCGCTTCCGTAGAAATCGCCTTCTCTCATATGTGCGACGCGTGATTTGCAATCGGCAGACCAGGGTTTCATCAGACGATGCGGATTCTTCCGGCCGAACTGCTTGACCGAGGCGGCAGCCCGCCGGTCAGAGTTGCCTTCACGCAGGACCGGATTAACGGCACTGCCCAGCACCTTTGAATATCTGGCCTGTACGGTCTTCTCGGCCTCAGTCTTCGGGTTCTGGGAATAATCCGGGATGGCGTAGCCCTGTGCCTGCAACTCCTTGATAGCCTCCAGCAGCTGGGGAACCGAGGCGCTGATGTTAGGCAGCTTGATGATATTAGTGTCGGGCTGTTTGGCGAGTTGCCCCAGTTCCGTGAGATCATCGGGGAGGCGTTGCTCCTCGGTCAGATAGTCGGGAAAGTTGGCGATGATCCGCCCGGCCAGCGAGATATCCTTC
>JAQVER010000035.1 GCA_028697885.1 Desulfocapsaceae bacterium | reverse complement strand
AGTGTAACCTTTGCACTCTTCTGCTGCTTAAAGGCCTCAGGATTGTCGCGCAGATACTTTCCAATGGCCTCCAGGAAAGGCTTTCCATAGCGTTCAAGTTTCATCTGCCCCACTCCGTTTACGGCCAGCAGGGCATCAGAAGTCTGCGGCATGAGACTGCTCATCTGATGCAGGCTCTTATCGGAGAACAGAATATACGGCGGCACCCCTTCTTTCTCAGCCATATCGCGCCGAAGTTTTTTAAGAAGGGTAAACAACGGCAGATCATAGGCACATTCTTCCGTTCTCCCCTTCTTGCCTGTTTTCGTATCCTCCAACATACGATGGGTGACAAATTCCGCCCGGCCAAAGAGCACATCTTCCCCCGCAACAGTGATGTGTAACATGGGATAGGGATCACCTTCGCTCTTCAGCAACCCTTGGCTGAGCATACTATCGATGAGCTGCCGCCAGAATCGCTTGCCGCGCTCCCGACCCACTCCATAGGTCTTGAGCTGATCATGACCAAGGGTGGTAATCCGTCCGGTCCTGGCCCCATAAACAATATCGACAATATGGCCGGCACCAAAACGCTGGCCGGTACGATAGATGGCGGACATCACCATCTGAGCCTCCGTTGTGGCATCAACGGTCTCCACACCCAGGGTACAGATATCACAGCTGCCGCAATTATCCGGCGCGTAGTTCTCGTCGAAATAACGAAGCACCGCCCGCCGGCGGCAGACCGGCTGTTCAGCAAAATCCATCATCCTGGAAAGCTGCGCCAGACCTAGCTGACGCTCCCGCTCATCCGGCAACTGATCAACAAAGGGCCGCAGGCGGAAATAATCGCCCCGCGAATACAAGAGCAGGCAGAGAGCTGGCTCACCATCGCGGCCGGCCCGACCTGTCTCCTGATAATAGCCTTCCATACTTTTGGGAAGATCCCCATGAATCACAAAACGGACATTTGATTTGTCAATCCCCATACCAAAGGCGACTGTGGCCACCACCACCTGTACCTCATCGCGATTAAAGGCCTCCTGATTCCGGCTCCGAGCCTGCTTGTCAAGCCCTGCATGATAGGGCAAGGCTTTGATCCCGCTTTTCTGCAGCCAGGTGGCTGTCTTTTCGACATCGGCGCGGCTCAAGCGATAGACAATCCCGGCCTCATCGGGATGGGCACGTACGACTGCCTCAATCTGGCTGTTCACCTGATCACGAAGTTGCACCTGATAAAAAAGGTTGGGCCGGTCAAAGGAGGCACGAGTCATGAGCGGTTTGCTCAGGGCCAGACGGCTTATGATATCTTCCTGCACCCTCTGGGTAGCTGTAGCGGTAAAGGCAGTGATCGGCACTCCTGGCAATTCCTGTTTGAGACAGGAAAGGGCCAGGTAATCAGGACGGAAATCATGCCCCCATTCAGAAACGCAGTGCGCTTCATCCACGGCCACAAACGAGAGGGGCGCTCGTCTCAAACGCTCGAGAAATCCTGGCAGGGTCAGCCGTTCCGGTGAGAGATAGAGCAGATCATATTCGCCCTCCTGCAGGCGGGCCAGGACTTCATGCTGTTCGACATTAGAAAGAGTGGAGTTAAGCAGGCCGGCATGCATGCCAAAGGCATTGGCGGCATCTACCTGATCTTTCATCAGGGAGATCAAAGGGCTGATTACCAGACAGGTTCCCTTCATCATGGAGGCAGGAAGTTGATAACAAAGGGATTTCCCGCCCCCAGTGGGCATGACAGCGAAAACGTCACGGCCAGCCAGGATGGACTGGACAATTTCCTCCTGATTGGCACGAAAGGTGGAAAATCCGAAGATTTTCTGCAGTTGTTCAGTGTAATTCAAGCTAGACCTTGGAGTTGGTAAAATTTAAACAATAAAGTAGAATAGAGCACATTCAATCAAGGGCGAGGAATTCATGCAACAAAAAAAAAAGGGCCAACAGGAACGAATCGCTGGAGGCTTCTGCCTGGATTGCGGCAGAGAACACTTCTTTCATGAAGGGAGTGCCCGCAGCCATTGCCGGGAACTCATGCAATTCATGGAAGAGGAAGAACGGATAGACCTCCTGGCCACGAGAGGCCAGGAGGATTCGCAGCTGACGACAGCCACCCTTTTCGGTGAGGCCCGAGGCAAGATGTTCGGGGTCATGATCTGCCGGGACGCAAACGGTCAAGAACAAGTTTTGCGGGCCTTTTCCGGCCAGTACAACAGTATCTGGGAGGTCGAGGGCTGGGCGCCACCGCTCTTCAATGTGGAGACATTCACCAGGATCTATGCAGAGATTGAGCCCCGGATCAAGCACCTTGGCAGGGAGATCCAACATGCAGATCGCCACTCAGCCCGTTGGAGAGATCTGACACAACAGCGCAGGAGAATCTCCCAAGAATGGATGCGAGAGATCCACTCCCTCTACACCCTGAGCAACTTTCGGGGACAGGAGCGCCCTTTAACCGAGGCCTTTGCAGGCAGCGGAGGTATCCCCACCGGCACCGGTGATTGCTGCGCCCCCAAGCTATTCAACCAGGCGGTAAAAGAGAATCTACAGCCCCTGGGACTGGCAGAATTCTACTGGGGCCGCGAAAATGCATCACAGACACGCCAGCATGGCCGGTTTTACCCATCCTGCGCCAGCAAATGCGCACCTATCCTGGGTTTTATGCTCTGCGGTCTGGATGAGATGCAGGGTCATGCAGAGTAGCAGCATGGAAATACTCTGCATCACCCCCCTTTTCTGGTGATTAACAAGAAGCCGTTACAAAAGGACCATCCCCTTATCCCTCAGTCCACGATGGAAGGACTATCAGGATCAGCCACCAAAGCAAGAATAGTCCAGCCCGGCTGTGGAGCCAACTGCTCCTCCACAGTAAAGACTTCAATCCTGCCTTTGGGGGTGACGGCAAAGAGGGGAATGAATGTCTGCCCATACTGTTGCTGATAGGCTCCAAAATCAAAGGTCTGGCTGAGTGTCGTGCTGTGCACCTTCCAGCCGTCCTGGGTCAGGGCCTTGGCCAGACTAAGGAACGTCACCTCCGACCCAAATAGAAGCTGCCAGCGCCTGTGGGAAACGGCCTTGCGCTCCTTGGACATCTCCAGATCCCCCGTCGTCTGGATCGCAAAAACAGCCTTGGGACCCAACTCCATCCGGTAGTGCATGCAGGAGAGGGTATTGAGCGAACCACGTGGTGAAAGAGCTAATAGTTTGCCGATTCCGACAAGATCAAGGTTCCGGTCGGCATGCTCGGAAACCGGCTCCCCGTAATACGTTTCCAGGCCTTCCAACTTGGCCTTGCTGATCATCTCCCAGTTGATGTCAACAAGCAAGACTCGAAATCCTGCCTGCTGTAAGGCCTTACCGATGGTTCTTGCCACCAGATTGGCACCGATGATCAGAAATCCTCGGGGATCCGGTTCTGCCACGCCAAGCCTTTTGGCAATGAAGCGAGCCGTGGCGCTCTGCAAGACCACAGTCCCGATGATCACCGAAAAGGTCAATGGCACCAGCAGCTCCGCCTTATTGTACCCCGCCGCTTCAAGCTTGATGGCAAAAACAGCAGAAATAGCAGCGGCCACGATGCCACGCGGAGCGATCCACGCCAGGAGATTACGCTCGGGCCAGCTCAGTTTTGAACCAAGGGTAGAGATCATCACACTCAATGGCCTGGAGAGGAGCTGAATGGAAAGAAAGATAAAAACCACATGCCAACCCAGATGAAAAAAACGCTGAAAGTCGAGACGCGCGGCCAGAACGATAAAAAGCACAGAGATGAGCAGAACGCTGAGGCTTTCCTTAAAATCAAGGATCTCCTGCAGGGAAACGTCCCGCATGTTGGCAAGCCAGATACCCATAACCGTAACGGTAAGCAGGCCAGACTCCTCCTGAATGCTATTGGAAACGGCAAAGGCAAAGATCACTAGACCGAGAGTAGTCACGCTGTGGAGAAACTCGGGCAGCCAATGGCGCCTGAGGATGCTGCCGTAAAGATAACCGCTCAAGGAACCGATAAAAAGGCCGATCCCGGCAAGCCTGGCAAAGGCAAGTAGAGTAAGACTCAGGGCGTTGTCGCTGCTGCCGGCCAGGATGAACTCATAGACGAGCACGGCCAGGGTCGCACCGATAGGATCAATGACAATCCCTTCCCAGCGCAGGATATTGGCCACGGCTGCGCTGGGCCTGACCGTGCGCAGCATGGGTACGATCACAGTGGGGCCGGTCACCGAGGTGATCGCTCCAAAGAGCAGGGCCAATCCCCAGGGAAAATCAAAAACCAGTCGGGTGGCAGCGGCGGTAATCAGCCAGGTGACCAGCACCCCGAAGGAAATCATATTGCGGACGACCCGACCCAGCCCGGCAATCTGGTGGAAACGTAGGGTAAGACTGCCCTCGAAGAGGATCACCGCAACGGAGAGGGATATGAAGGGAAAGAGCAGATCGCCGAAAAGCGCATCGGAATCAAGCCAGCCAGTGAGTGGCCCGGCAATGAGCCCGGCAGAAAGAAGAAAAAGAATAGCAGGCAGTTTTACCCGCCAGGCAAACCACTGACAGAGGATACCGGCAAAAACAACCGCGGCCAGAATGAAAACCTTATCGATCAGCACAGGCCTTTCCTTCTTCTCGTTTTTGTTGATAAGGGAAGAGCGGTCGCCAACCGGACCGGACCATCACCATTGACTAGCCGATTAATTCAACCATTCACAACCTTGATTCCTTCAAGCCGCCAGGCCTCAGTCCCAACCGGTCTGGCCCAAGTCCACTCTTCGGCAAACTTGACCGGCTCCGTCATACTGCCTTCCACCAAGGCGTCGCTGTGCTCATTCACAGTGTAATCAAGGAGATTGGCCGTAAAGAGTACAGTGACAAAGTCCTCACCATTTTCTTGACCCGCAGCCACGATCTCCACCTTACGGATAGAGATGTTCTCCAGTTTATTAATGTGGCCAAGCTGTCGCATCTCTATAAACTGACGCTCATATTCAGTGGCAAGCTCTTCTCCCAATAAATGACGGTAGGAGGCGATATCACGACGCATCCAGCCAGCCTGAACCTTGAAAAAGACATCTGAAGCCACCTCGAGAAAATAATTCCCATCAAAACCAGAGTCTGTCTGCCGGATCATGGCCAGCCCCTCATCAAGGGTTCCGGACAAGGCATCAGGTGGCGGAGGGGGCACAGAGCCCCCCATTCCCCCCGGTTGATTGCCGGAAGAAAACGACCCGGGAGCCTGCGTGGGTGGCTGATAGCCCTGAAAGGGTCTGGAAGCAGGTGGGGTGACAAACCGTTTGTAGAAGAAATAGCCAACTCCACCCAACAGAAGCAAGGGAAGGATCCCCATGCCGCTGCCACCCATACCAAACATGCTGCCAAACAACATACCGCCCAAGGCCCCCCCCAGCAAACCGCCGGCCAATCCCCTGCCGAATCCAGATCTATTTTGACTGCTAGGAGTGGACTGATTCATGGTAGGCGACCTCGGCACACTGCGACTGAAAGAACGGCCACCTGAACGGGAACGGGCATCGGCAAAGTCAGCGCTGATGCCGGCTTCAATGAACGTCACAGCAAGCAATACCAGAAAAAAAGGGGTGAGACGGGTAAGAAGAGAAGACATAAGAAAACTCCAGAGAATAAAAAGATTTTTTGAACTTATTTTTTAGAAGCCATTGCGGAATAAGCATTTCATTCGCAGAGGAGGAATGACACTGTTCAGCACACTCCGGAGTGGGACGGAGAGCTATCTGACAATTTCACCATAGCTCCACATATAGCGATCACAGCGTTGCAATGTTACGGTTAGTTTTGAACAACGGCCTATTGTATGGTATGAAGAAATTTCCTGATTCGCATCAAGAATTTGTCATCTTAGCAAGCTGGCCAAAAGTTGTCATCTCTTTTCGCCACGATAAAACTTCGCAAAACTTCAATCCTGACTGCAGACATGCTCCTCATCCACCCTCTCCAGCCTACCAAAAAAACAGAACCTGCGCAGGTCAGCATATGAATGAAAACATAACAACAGGTTTTGAAAAATTACAGGCATTAAAGGATCTCAGCACCAAATATGACTGTCCATTCGTGGAGTTTCAGGAATCGGTGACTGGTCCTCAATTTCTGTTGTGGAAATTGGACCTGAAACAGTTCAGGACGGAAGGCTGGTTTCCACGGACGGTTGTTGATGGTCGGGCCACGGTGGTCGCCATTGCTCCCTGCCCGGCCCTGGCTGAGAGCATCCGTAAAACACTGGCGGTATCAGTGGTGGAGTTCCAGGTCACCCTGCCCTCTGATCTCATCCGCATCATCGAACACAATCAGGATGTCAACCCGGGCTTTCCAGCAACCGCCGGCCGCACCCCGTTGGCCAAGGTGCGCACCTATCTGGCCGGTCGTCGGTCCCTGTTCGCCCATTACCGGACCCTGCTGTCCAAAAGCCGGACCGGGCTGGCCGCCATCCGCACCGGTCTTTCCTTTATTACCATTACCTTACTCTTTCTCCGTCTGGTTGGTGCCGGATACTACCTGCTGCTGGAAGCACCCCTGATGATAAGCGGCATCATCATGGTTTATGATGGCCTCAAATGGTATCTGCCGGCCCGGGCGATCTACGGAACTCTGCCTCCCTGTATCGATACCGGCGCCACTGGCGGAACCAGTGTGCTTGAGGCTTACGACGAGTACGTTGCCCCGAAGTTTCGGCGCAGCGATATAGTGCCGGGAGCCGCCACGTTGCGGGCCTCCTGGACCAGCTTATCACCAGTGATGCGGCGGCGCTTTCTGGCCAGCGACAGAACCGATCTCGCTGAGGAGCGGACACTACTCGCCTGTTTCCGCACCAGAATGGCCAAGGTCAGGACAGGCCTGGCCTTCACCCGTACGGGCTTTGCTTTTATCAGTCTCGGCCTTGGCCTGCTGCGCCAGTTTCAGACCAGTCGCTGGTTGGCCCTTGATCTCGGGCTCATCGGGATCGGGGCCATCATGGCATTGGAAGGATTTTTCTGGTATGCGCGCGGCCGCCAGGCCGGAATAGAGGGACAGGCCTCAATGCGGAAAAAGGCCCGCATGTCCACCATCTGGGATTATTTTTTTCCCCACCGCCATGCCTTACCCGGCACTGACCAAAATCCCTTGACCTTGCCGGTCCGCAGTTCCCATGCCCCTGGAATCTGGGCCACCACCGGCCTTGCTTTGGAACGAACCGTTCTGGCCGAACGCCGTAACGTCATGGCCCGTTTACGTACGGTTATGGCCCGTGCCCGTACAGGTTTTGCCTTTATCCGTACCGGGCTCAGTCTCGCTTTAATTGGAGTGGGGTTTTTGCTTTTTTTCGATAACAATGGTACATTTGGCTGGATCGTGTTCAACTCTTTGATGATAGCTATCGGCCTCTTCCTGGTGGCAGACGGCTTTGCCTGGAGCATTTCTGCCGAACGGACCCGCCGCCACTTTCCTTATTGTTACGGCGATATGGATATCCCTTTCCCTGATTACGGCGTGCCGACTCGTTTCTGGAAAACAGTGGTGTTCAGCAATGATGAAAGTTGACAATGAAATAGCGATAGAACCCTTTCGGGCTGCTATCCTGCTTCAGACCGAACCCCTGATAAAAGCCGCAGAAGCCGCCGTCCAACGCGGCGTACCGCTGGCCAGGATTCTGCATGCCGAATACGGTGTAGCGCGCAAGGATCTCATCGCGGCATTATGCGCCTATTACCAATGCCCGGCCATTGAATATGATGAGCGACTGCCTATCCCGCCAGAACTGCTCATTAATCTGTCGGGCAGCCAGCTCGCACGGACTGGCTGGTTCCCGATAATCAAGGACGCCGACGGCACGATCGTCATCGCTGCTCGCGACCCTTCTGATCCCGCCATGCGGGCAGAGGTGGAGGGGATTTTCGGCACGGCACCCTATGAATTCCGGGTGGCCTTGCCCGATGACATCTTCTGGTTTATTCAGGATTTTCTCCATGCCAAACCTGGCCTGATCATCGGCACAGAACGGACAGGTCTGGCCTTTTGGCGCAATACCATGGCCCAATGGCGGACCCGGCTAGCCTGTTATCGCAACGACTTGGGCCGAGCACGAACCGCCCTGGCCTTTGTCCGGACAGGCCTCGCCCTCGCCACCATTTTCCGGACCCTCCTGAGCAGTGAACGTTTTGCAGCCCACCCTTTTTTGACCTATGGTGTCTTAACCCTCGGCCTGCTCCTTCTTTTCGGCGCCCTGCCAACCTATCTTCGGGTGCGGCGTTCTCGGCTAACACCACCACGGGACCAGACCCTGTTCGAGGTAAGCGCTGCAACCCTGAGTTTTCTTGAGAGCTACCAGAATCTGGAACACACTGAACCGGAAAAAAGAATAAAGGAAACCATGCTGGCCAGGATTGGTGATCTACTTGCTAATTACTGCACCATTTTGTACCCTGTCCCTGCCAGCCGGGAACGTACCCACCTGGCACGGGAACGGAATGTGCTCGCTGCCCAGCGTACCATTGCCGCATGCTACCGGACCATTTATGCGCGCGCACGCACAGGCTTGGCCTTTATCCGCACCGGTGTTTCCTTTGTGAGCATCGGCATCGGCCTGATCGGCTATTTTGGCATGGGATTCAAGACACTTTTTGACGTAATGCTGATTATCATCGGCCTGTTGATGATAATCGATGGTGGTCTCTGGTACCTGCCGGTGCATAAGGAACAGGCTGAATTGCCCAGTACTCGAAGCGCCATGCTGGCGGAAGGAGCCACCTGATGAAGATTGAGCATAAAATCTATCTCTCCAACAGTATCCATATCCTGCTCATCGTCCTGATTGGCTTAGTTGCCTTACAGAACCTCAACGATATATTAACCAAGTTCCGCTTCACCGTGATCGCCGAGGGACTCAATGCCACCTTTCTTGAGATGCGGCTGGCTGAAAAAAATTACTTTTTCTATGGCGATGTTGAGACATTCAACAATATTCAGAGCAGAATCGACCAGACCAATGCAACCCTTCTTGAGGTTCGACCTGACATCATCCGGGCCGTTGGTTCCGCAAAATTCACGAAGCTTCAGGACTATCTCCACGTATATGCGCAACTGATCGATTCGATCAGAAAGGAAAACCATCGGGACGTCGCAGCCCAGAAAAAGCTGCGGGAGGCAGGCCAGGATCTCAAAACATTTTCCGAAGATATCACCGCCCTCGAGATTGAGAGTATCGGCGCGCTCATTGTCCGCTCCAAAAATATCCTGCGCGTTTCCTTCCTGGCCGTGGTCCTTTTCGCCTTTCTCTTCAGCAATCTCATCGTCCGCAACATCGGCAAGTCGTTACGCAAGGTTATCAGTCTCACGCGGGCGATCTCCAGAGGCAACTACCCGAAGATCAAAGAACAGCCATCCCATGACGAGATGGGCGAAGTGATCAACGCCATCAACGCCATGGCCGAAGGACTCCACAATCGGGAAAAGGAGATCATTCAGTCCAAAAGGCTTGCCTCTATCGGCGTGCTGGTGGCAGGCGTAGCCCATGAGCTCAACAATCCGTTGAATAATATTTCCATGATCGCCCAGACCTATACCGAGGTATATGATGGACTGAGCAAGGAGCAACGGATCGACTTTATGGAGCAGATTGATGAAGAGACCGAACGATTGCGGCTGATCATTCACAATCTGCTTGATTACGCCAAACCCAAAGAACAACATCTGAGCAGAGCGGACACTAATCAGGTCATCAAGAAGACCCTGTCCCTGGTGCAAAATATGCTCAATATCTCCAATATTAAGATAACCCTGGCCCTGGCCGAGGACCTGCCCGACATCTATATTGACGAACACCAGATCCAGCAGGTGTTGGTCAACATGGCCACCAATGCCATCCAGGCCATGGACCAGGGAGGCGAACTGCGGATTACCACCCGCTATCTGCCGGACGATGAAAAAATCGAGATCGAAATCGGCGACAACGGCAAAGGCATTGCCCCGGAATTTCTTGATCACATCTTTGACCCGTTTTTCACCACCAAAGAGGAGAAAGGCACTGGCCTCGGCCTGTGGGTCAGTTTCGGGATCATCAAAAACCATCAGGGGAACATCCGGGTGACAAGCCAGACCGGAATCGGCACCACCTTTACCATAAGCCTGCCCAGTTGCCATAAATTGGGAGTCGCTAACTGTTAGGCAGTCCGGATGGAATTCAATTCAGCAAAGTAACATGCTAAAATTTAAACAAATTATCACTATTAGCATCGTAATCATTTACGATACAAGCAAAATTTAAGGAGGAGATATTATGACAAAACACAGCATTATGGTCATTGATGATGAAAAGATTGTGGGAAATATGGCAAAACTCACCTTTGAGCAGGACGGCTACGAGGTGGAGACCTTCCTGAACGGTGAGTCGGCCTTGGCACGACTTACGGAAAAGCCCTTTGATATAGTGATCACCGACCTGAAGATGAAAGGGGTGGATGGCCTTGAGGTTCTGCGCACCGTCAAAAAGCTCTACCCCGGCATCAAAGTGATCATGATTACCGCCTTCGCTAACCTTGATGTAGCTATCGAGGCCCTGCGTGACGATGTACACGACTTCTTTCCAAAGCCGGTCAAGATTAAGGAGCTGAAGGCCTCTGTCAAAAGAGCATTGGGGGAAGAATGATGAGGTAACCCAGCTTGTTCAACAACAGAAGTTCCTGATGCCAATCTCATTGTTACAGCGAGTCAAAGGAATAGTTGCCAGCAAAAAAAAATGCCGACGACCTCACAATGCACTTCAAGCATTCCAGGCGGTACTTGAAGGTAATAACCGCAGCATGAAGGCCATGACCGACAGGGGGAACACTCCGTGGCGACTACCTTTTTGACCTCAAAGTATCCTTGAGCAGATAAGCAGGCTGATCGGCGACACCCGGGCAATTCAATGCCCGTCCTGATTCCTACGAAATGGCAAGCATCCTTGTCCGCCATTTTCCGGACGGTGATTACCAACTCGTACCTTGAGCAGCACATATTTTCAATGTGTTACGGTTATTTTTGAACAATGAACCCTGGTATGGTATGAAGAGATTCTCCCGATTCGCATCAGGAATCTATTACCCTGGCAAGCCGGCCAAGGGTTGTCATCTCCTCTCGACACCGTAAAATTTCACGAACCTTCACTCCAGACTCTAGACATGCTCCTCATCTATCCCCCCTTGGCCAAACCCTGTGAAGCGCCGGCCGGTATTGCCCAACTGGCCGGCACCCTGCTTGGCCATGGCCTGACCAGCTGCACTCTGCTGGACGCCAACCTCGAAGGACAGCTTCATCTCCTTGGCCAGCAACCACAGACAGATGACACCTGGACCAGACGCGCGCTCCGGGCCATAGACGATAACCTGAGCAAGATGCGCACTCCTGAGATCTACACCAATCCGGCACAATATCAACGAGCCGTGGCCGATATCAATCGCGTACTGGAGCAGGTGGGATTAAAGCAACAGCTTGGTCTGAATCTGGCCAATTATCAAGACCCCCGCGTATCACCACTGAAGAGTGCCGATCTTCTGCGCTGTGCCGCAGCTCCTGAAGACAATATCTTCTACCCCTGGTTTGCAGAACGACTGACCCGGATTCTGGAAAACAGCAATCCGCAGCTGGTAGGCCTTTCCCTCAATTACCTGAGTCAGGCCCCAACCACCTTTGCCATGATCGGCTTCATCAAAAGGAATGCACCGGGACTGCCCATTGTCGTCGGGGGCGGCCTGATCACCTCCTGGCTGCACAACCCGGCCTGGAACAATGCCTTTGCTGAAATCATCGACCATCTGGTGGCAGGACCTGGTGAGGAACCCTTGCTGAAGCTCCTGGGGATCGAGGACAACGGACAACATCAACCACCTGACTTCCAAGATCTTCCCGACAAGGGATATCTGGCGCCGGGGTTTATCCTCCCCTATGCCGCCTCGTCCGGCTGCTACTGGAACCGCTGCTCATTCTGCCCGGAAAAGGCCGAGGAGAACCCCTATCATTTCCTGCCTGCAGATATGGTCATGGACGATCTGAGCACCCTCTGCCAGAAGACAAACCCTGCCCTCATCCATTTTCTCGATAACGCCATCGCCCCGGCCCTGATGCGCAGGCTGATCGATACGCCACCAAGTGCGCCCTGGTATGGCTTCGCCAGGGTCAGCCCCCTGCTCACTGACCCCGAATTCTGCCGCCGGCTGCGCCAGTCCGGCTGCCTGATGCTGAAACTGGGTATCGAATCAGGCGACCAGTCCGTGCTGGATGCCATGGACAAGGGCATTGATCTGCAGATGGTGGCCCAGACCTTGAGCGCCCTGCAACAGGCCGGAATTGCCACCTATGTCTATCTGCTTTTCGGCACCCCGTCGGAAGGTCTGGAACAGGCCCGCAAAACCCTGGATTTTGTGGTAACTCACCAACGCGCCATCACCTTTCTCAATCTGGCCGTCTTTAATATGCCGGTATGCAGCCCTGAGGCCCATGCTCTACAGACCAGCGACTTCTATGAGGGCGACCTCTCCCTCTACAGCGACTTTGTGCACCCGCAAGGCTGGGGCCGCAAGGCGATCCGCACCTTTCTTGACAAGGAGTTCAAACGCCATCCGGCCATCATTCCCATCCTCCAACGGGATCCTCCCATCTTCACCTCAAACCATGCACCATTTATGCTCTGAGCAAATAATGAAACAGGAAACAGAAAAAATGAAGAAACGAAAAATCATCGTCGTCGGCGGCGGCGCGGCAGGCCTGATGGCAGCCGGACAGGCAGCGGCAACCGGTGCGGATGTCCTCATCCTTGAGAAGATGAAACGTCCCGGTCGCAAGATCTGCATCACCGGCAAAGGACGCTGCAACATCACTAATGTCGCCGGAATCAAAGAGTTCATCGACCACTTTGGCAACAATGGCCGCTTCCTGCGCCAGGCCTTCTCCCGCTTTTTTGCCCCCGAGCTCATGGCCTTTCTGGAGCAGCAGGGACTGGAGCTGGTGAATGAAAGAGGAGGACGTGTCTTCCCGGCCAGCGGCAAGGCACCGGATGTGGTCAAGATCTTTCAACAGTGGTTGCAGAAATGCGGGGTCAAGATTAACACTTCGGCAAAAGTTGAAATGCTGCTGACCACTAATGGGCACGTCAGTGGAGTGTTGTGCGATGATGAAGCACTGGGCTGCGACGCCGTCATTCTCGCTACCGGGGGCGCCTCTTATGCCGCCACCGGATCAACAGGGGATGGCTATCGACTGGCGGCATCGGTGGGCCACACCATCGTCCCTATCAGGCCGGCACTGGTGCCCCTGGAGGTCGCCGGTGACCTGACAGCGTCCATGGACGGTCTTGACCTGCGCAATATCAATGTGCGGCTGATTATCAATGGGAAGCGTTGCCGACAGGCCTTTGGCGAGATGAGCTTCACTAAATTCGGCGTCACCGGGCCGGTGATTCTTACTCTGAGCGGCGAAGTGGTGGACGGCCTGCGGCGAGAAGACAGCATAACCCTCTCTATCGATCTGAAACCGGCACTCGATGAGCAGAAATTGGATGCCCGCTTGCTCCGTGATCTGGAAAGTCGCAGCAAAGAACAGATTCACAGCATCCTGCGTGGCCTGCTGCCCCGCGAGATGATCCCTGTGTGTCTCAAACTCACCGAGATCCCCGCAGATCGTCTGGGCGGACAGGTCACGGCCAAGGAACGTAAACGATTGAAGGTCTGGCTCAAAGACTTCCGGCTGGAGGTCAGCGGCCATCGCTCCTTTACCGAGGCCATCATTACGGCCGGCGGAGTGGATCTGAAAGAGGTAGAGCCCCGAACCATGGAGTCACGCAAGGCCCCGGGACTCTATCTGGCAGGAGAGGTCCTTGACATCCAGGGAGATACCGGCGGCTATAACCTTCAGGCCGCCTTTTCTACAGGCTGGCTGGCTGGTCGCTCAGCTGCCCTTGGACCTGATGCCAAGTAGTGGAATTTCCCCGCAGGGACGACGCTAATAGAAGAAGGAGAGGATGAGGGAACCAAAGCTGTGGTTGTCGGGCTGACCGTCGAATTCCTTGGTGCGGAGCACCTGGGTCCAGGTCAGTTTCACCTGTTTGAAGTAAATGGCCGCCCCGCCGGCCAAGTCGGCAACAAAAATCTTTTTGCCAATGCTGTGGCTGTCGGCAAAGGTATTGCCATCGAGAAAGATATCCCGCAGGACAACACGAGTATTCAATGCAACGAAGAGATAGCCCCCCTGCTGCTGCCGTGTGGAAAAGCTGGTGTTGCCTGCAGGGCGGATCAGGCTGACGCCGAAGTCATCGGGCAGATTCCAGCCCAGACGACTCTCAAATCCTGTATTGGCATAGGTGGCCACATTTCCCAGGGAGCATCCCAGATGGGTGATAGCATCAATTGCAAAGATGCCCCTGCTGAAAACAGGCTCAAGTTGCCACTTGCGTTCATAAATTGCGGCCAGACCCGGCTCGTTTTTCAGCTGATTATCCCAGCCGTTTGGCCGTTGCAGATCACGGAGGTCGTGCACTGCCTTTTGTGTCTCCTCGGCAAAGGAATCCGGACCGACCATGCCCACCTGCAGCTCGATAGTATCCATACGCTCACTGCTTCTGGTGTGAAATGCCGCACCAAAATAGGTCCAGCCGGCATAGGGTCGGTCATCAGGAATCAGATCACTGCGGGAGATGTCGGCAGGGGTATACATGTTCTGGCCCAGTGAGAACTCCACTTTGCGTTTCAAGGCCGGATCCGGATCATTAATAAAGGGTAGCCGATAGATATATTCAAGGCTCCAATCCGGCAGTTTACCGCTCTCGACAAAGCTGACGAGGTCCGGAGAGATGAGGGAAATTTTGACACCGTTGGTATAGTTACGATCCGTGCCGGTAAAGAGGTCGTTTTCAAAGTAGATATTAACCGTCCACGGCAACTCCGCTTCTTCTACAGCCAGAGAGGGCCTTGCTGCAGCGAGGCAGAAAAGACACAGCAGGGCGGAGAAAACAACCAGAATAGCTGGCCGCAATTTCACCATAACCTACTTCCGCACAGCAACAGGCTGCATGCCGTCATCAATGGCGACAAAGGTAAAGAGTCCTTCAATCGCCTTTTTTCGGCTCTCATCATACATCTGTTCAAGATAAACAGTCACCCGGACCTGCAGGCTGGTGTTGCCCACCTTCACCACCCGGCCCACCAGCTCGACAAAGGTGCCGGCCGGAATCGGGTGTTTGAAGTCAATGCGGTCTGAACAAACCGTCACCATCTTCTGCCGACTGAAACGAGTGGCGGTGATGAAGGCAGCCTCATCCATCCATTGCAGGGCCGTACCACCGAACAAGGTGGCGTAATGGTTGGTGGTATTTGGAAACACGGCCTTGGTAATCCTGGTTTCTGAAGCCTCTACTCTTTCTTCACTGGACATATCAAACTCACTGGGGAAATGGGGAAATAAAGGAAATATGCCAGCAGGGTAACTTTTTACAGTCTTTCTGTGACTTCTTGGTCATCATTCTGATACCCATCAAACCCTGCTCACCCGGCACATGAAGCTACGCTGGCCCGGGGTGCCGGTGATGGGGTTTCTGACCTCATCATCAGTGAGGGTGTTGAGGTTATAGTCAACCTTGTAATCACCCCAGCCCCAGGCGATACGGATTGAACCGGGATGGACCACCGGCGACACCCTGGCCGGCATGACGATGGATCCTTTCGGGGTGCTAATCTGCAACTGGTCGCCGTCCTCAATCTGCTGTTGCGCCGCGTCAAGAGGATGGATATCGACCACGCAGCCCTCCTCATTCTTGAGCAGGGCGGGGATGGTGCGGTACTGGGAGTTGGTGAAGCGGATATCACGGCGGCCGCTGATCCCGATCAGGGGAAAGTCCTCCTGCTGCTCAGCAAAGCTGATGGCTTTTTCAGGAAAGCCATCAGCATAAGGCAGCCCGGCATGGCCGTTTTCCTCGAGCCTGCGAGAGAAGAATTCAAATTTACCGGATGGGGTGGCAAAGCCGTCCTGCCGGTACTTTTCATGACGCAGCCCTTCCACCCGTACTCCGTCGGGCTCCTGCCGCAGTCGTTTAACGGTGACGCCTGCCGGTGCCAGTTGCTCATCAATGGCCGCTTCGGCGCTGTGCCAGGGAAATTCCTGTTCCAAACCGATCCGGCGCCCCAGCTCAAAGACGATCTTCCAGTCAGGCCACGACTGCCCCACGGCCTCGATGACCTGATTTTGGAGGATGATCGGGTTGTTACGGGTAGCGGCCCGGTTCAGTTGCGTCTTTTCAAAACAACTGGCCGCCGGCAGGATAACATCGGCCAGCTCGGCGGTTCTGGTCATGAACATATCAATGACCACCAGAAATTCCAGCGCCTCCATGGCCCGCTGGGCCCGGCTGGAATCGGCCATGGTCACCACCGGATTGCCGGCCTGAACCACCAGCATCTTCAAGCCATACGGCTTCTGGTCGAGAATGGCATCCACCACACAGGACTGAACCTGATTGCCCCAGGTCTCGCTGAAGCTGTTAAAAAGGGGGTAGGCAGCAGTGATCGGCGTAACACTTACAGGCAGTCTGTCGCGGCCCTGAAGAGGGCGCAAGGAGATAGGTTGAGGCAGGACATCACCGCCGGGCCGGTCGATATTGCCG
Organism: Desulfocapsaceae bacterium; assembly: GCA_028697885.1. Taxonomy (GTDB): domain Bacteria; phylum Desulfobacterota; class Desulfobulbia; order Desulfobulbales; family Desulfocapsaceae; genus UBA2270. The sequence continues at coordinate 21,951 of JAQVER010000035.1, read as the reverse complement.
GTGAGTCCCCGCAGACAGGCCACGGCACGGGTGGACTGAAAGATATCAAGCTGCATGTCCAAACCGTTGCCGTCGATCAGACAGGCCGGCTTGGTAGTGGCGTAAAGACGGGCAGCCTCCCGGACCTGTTGCGGATCAAGCCAGATGTCAGGAGCGATGGTGTCGATGGCATAGCGGCTGGCCACCTCTTGCAGCTGGTCAAAGCCGATGGTAAATCCTTCGACAAATTCATGATCGATGAGATCCTGGCTGATGATCTCATTGATCATGGCCATGGCCAGCAGGCCGTCATGACCGGGTTTGATCTGCAGCCAGATGTCGGCCTTGCGGGCCAGAGGGGTCTGAATCGGGTCCACCACAATAAGCTTGGCGCCATTGCTGACGGCATGGCTGATGGCATCGGCCACACCTAAGGTGGTATCAGCGTCATGCTTGCCCCAGACCAGGACGCACTTGGCTTTGGCTGCCTCAGGAAAGGCCATGGCTCCATAGGTATAGGTGTGGGCCATCTCCCGGGCCACAAAGCAGATAGAGCCGTTGCCGATGGTATTGGGGGAACCGTAGCAGTTCATCAAGCGGTTGGCGTAATCCCAGGGGGATCCCCAATCCGCAGCCATACCTCGCAGCCAGCCTACGGCCTCAGGCCGAGCCTGTCCTTGGTAGTGTTTGAAGCGTGATGCCACCAGATCGAGAGCCTCGTCCCAGCTCGCCTGGCGAAAGACACCATCCTTTTCTTTGATCAATGGGGTAGTGATCCGTTTGTCTGAATAGACAATATCTGCTGCCGACTGCAACTTCAGACAGGGGCTGCGCTTGTCCTCACTAAGAAAGGATTTGCGCTGGGCCGATACCAGTTTACCGGCCACGACTTCCACCTCCACCGGGCAGCAGGAGGAACACATCCGACAAACAGTATCTTTTTTCATGACGACCTCAATTTATCGTGCTGCTTTGATGAAACAACTCCTGATCAGTTCATAATGGTTGCTGTGACTGCGGATCTTCCACCAGACATGATCACGCTGTATCAGCTGCCAGCCGGGAGAGAGTCCGTCATGGCTACGACACAGAAGAGCCACGATATTATCCAAGCCCTTGCCGGCCCAGGGGCCATCCTCCTTTCCTCCCAACCACTGATCCATCTCTGCCGCCTCGGGCGACCAGGAAAAGGGATCGGAAAGAAGCAGCTGACTTCCTGAGCGGGCGGCAACCCGGTTGATTTCCTGCAGATGGGCGTAGGGTTGGGGGATTTTATCGACCAGGTTGAGAGAGGCGACAGAGCTTGCCGTGTGCGCGGCAAAGGGAAGACGCTGGGCATCGGCGACGATAAACTCCACCCGCTCCGGCTGCCACTGCGCGGGGCGGCGGATGACCACCTCCCGGCCCAGCAGACCTTCGTCCTTCAAGGTAAAACGCAGCTCACCCTCTTGCATGAAGCGGCGGGCCGTTTGAATAAAGGCCAGTGATTTATCAACACCAACGGCCAGATCGCATTTACCGCTCATCTCAAAGGTGAAACGGCCAACGGCTCCGCCCAGATCCAAGGCCAGCCCGGAATGGGGTTCCATGAGTCCAGCCCACCGCTGATAGGCATCGGTGACCTGCTCATCATCGAGCAGGTCACCGTAATGACTCCACAAATAGGAGGAGACAACTTCCTCCTGCTCATACCTGCTGACCTGGCGATCCTCCTGCCGGTCCGGATCGAGAAAGGCGATGCCATCGCAGATGAGGAACCGGCTGGCACATTGACGACAGGTCAAGGTGCCGTTCACGATATCCTCACCCTCAGCTGAGCTGATATCCAACTGCAGGCCGTGTTCCTGAGGGAGACAGGAGGGACAGATCAGTTTGCTGGCCAGGAGCTCTTTCATGAATGATTCCGGTTAGTCCCAAGAGGACCTATTTGTTTTTAACACTAACAACGGACTGCTGTTTTTAACTAATAGCTACCAGTTCCAGATCAAAGGTCAGCTCTTGTCCAGCCAATGGCGGATTAGCATCCAGATAGATATGGGTATCATTGATCTCTCTTACGGTCATAATCACTATCTCACCGTTGGCGCCACCCACTTCAAGCTTCTGACCAACCTCAGGACTGAAATCCGGCGGGACCTGCTCAATGGGCACTTCCATGACCATTTTCGGATCATGGGCGCCATAGGCCTTCTCGACCGGAATGGTAACCGTCTTCTTTTCGCCAAGCCCCATACCGACCAAGGCCTCATCAAATCCCTGAATCACATGCCCGCTTCCGAGCACAACCTCAAGAGGTTCACGCCCATCTGAAGAATCAAAGACCGTCCCGTCAACAAGTCTTCCCGTGTAATTCACCTTCACCTTATTTCCTTTCTTTGCCTGTGTCATATTCCACTCCATTTATACTATTTCAGGCCCGAAGACCCATTCTGATTTCAATTTAACCGAACCAATTCTAGCACATACCGCCCAAAAATGGTAGCCGCGATATAACTCCTCCGCGTCCCAACACCAGCCACGATAATCACAGTACTGATCTGTGCAAGTAACTTTTCAGCCTTACCTCTTCCTTAAGCCTAAGACCGGAATACGGGTGAAACCCGGTTTGTTTTTCTTTTGACTTTCCAAGTTCTATTTTTTACTATGATAATATACTGAAATTAATTTAAAAAATTAAAGTTCCTACAGTGAGACCAGACCTATGGGTGTAGCCGAAGATATTGTCATTATCATGATTGCAGCCCTGATTGGCGCGCTCATTGCTCAGAAAATCAAGCAACCCCTGATCTTAGGATATATATTTGCCGGTATCGTTGTCGGCCCCTACACTGGTGGAATTACAGTTGGAGACATCCATGAAATTGAGCTTCTGGCAGAAATCGGTGTTGCCCTTCTTCTCTTTGCCTTAGGCCTGGAGTTCTCTCTCAGTGAGCTCAAGCCAGTACGCAATATAGCCCTGTTTGGCACACCTGTTCAGATTATTGTCACCATAGGTTTTGGCTTTTTCCTTGGTCAATATTTAGGTTGGTCTTTCGCAAGTTCTTTATGGTTCGGAGCCTTAATATCTCTTTCCAGCACCATGGTGACCTTGAAGACCCTGATGAGTAGAGGACTTGTGGGGACACTTTCCAGCCGCGTGATGATAGGTATGCTCATTATTCAAGATCTGGCAGTCATCCCGATGATGATCATCCTCCCTCAACTCAGCAGCCCCAAGACCGGCCTGCCCCTCTTGGCCTTTGCCGTAAGCAAGTCTGTAATCTTCCTGGTGTTAATGCTGTACCTGGGCAGAAAACTGCTCCCATGGTTGCTGACGCATGTGGCCCAATGGAACTCCCGGGAGCTTTTCATTTTATCCATAACCGCAATAGGTCTGGGAATTGGCTATGCCACATATCTGTTCGGGCTTTCATTTGCCTTCGGCGCCTTTGTTGCGGGGATGGTTCTCAGTGAATCTGATTATAGCCATCAGGCATTAAGCGATATTATTCCTTTAAGGGACATCTTCGGCCTTTTATTTTTCACATCGGTGGGTATGCTCCTTGATCCGGCCTTTTTATTCGCAAATTGGATCAAAATTCTCTCACTGGTTTTGGTCATTGCGGTTTTCAAAGGTTCACTGTTCTCTGTACTGGCCATGCTGTTCGGCTATATCAACATTGTCCCCATCGCAGTCGGCCTCGGCCTGTTTCAAGTGGGTGAGTTCTCCTTTGTACTGGCACGGGTAGGACTGGAAACACAATCCATCGACCAAAACATGTATTCGCTTATTTTAGCGATATCAGTACTGAGCATGGTGCTTACCCCTTTTGCTTCAGCGATTGCAGCTCCCCTCTATAAATTAAAAAAACAACTGTTCAGATATGAGCCGCTGCAGACAGAGAACATACCGCAGTCCGGACTTAAGGATCATGTCGTCATTGCCGGAGGTGGTCGAGTAGGACAGCACATCGCCCAGGTCCTGACCCAGCTCAATCTCCCTTTTGTTATTATTGAATTGAATCATCAACGAATGCTTGAATGCAAGACGGCAAATTTCCCCGTAATCTATGGCGATATGAGTCAGGCAACAGTGCTTGATATTTCCAAAGTACAGGCAGCCAGACTTTTGCTCATCACTACTCCTTCGGTTATGACATCTCAATCCATAGTAAGGCAGGCCCATCTTCTCAAACCGGAATTGCATATCATTGTTCGGGCCGACGGAACTGATCAAGCCCGGGCCTTGTACAAAAGCGGGGTTTATATGGCTGTGCTGCCGGAGATGGAGGCAGGACTCGAAATTGCCAGCCAGGCCCTCCTGCACCTGGAAATTCCGGTAGCCGTCATTCAACAATATACTGACGCAGTACGCCAACATCTGTATGCGCCGATTTATCAAAAAAACTATGAACACCAACTGCTGGCAACACTCGATAATATAAAGGATATGCTGGAGATTTCCTGGGTCACTCTCATGCCCGGCAGCCCTCTTATCAGTAAAAGTATTCAAGATACGGCCATTCGCACCAGAACCGGAGCATCTATTATTGCCATTATCCATGACAAGGTATTTCACTCCAATCCCAAAGTGGATTATTCCTTTCAGGAAGGAGATCTGGTGGCGGTTGTCGGTAACCAACAGGAACGCAACACATTCAAAAAACTAGCTGAAGTGAGCTGAAAATCTCTACAGAGAAGGGGATCCCATGAAAAAGATATGCTGTTCCTTTATGCTGCTGTTCATGCTTTGCCTAGCGAGCAACCCGGCATCATTGGCCCATACCGCCGATGCAATAGCTCTGTCGAAGGGGCAAACGATTTATGTGCCCTGCTACTCCCATATCTATGCGGGTAATCGTGAATTGCAAGTATTATTGACAGTGACCATCAGCATCAGAAATGTTGATCCGCAACAATCAATCACCATTACTTCTGTAGACTATTACGGGACCAAAGGGGAACTCATCAAGAAATATTTAAGTCAGGCCGTGTTCCTTGGTCCTTTGGAGTCAACACGCTATGTCATTGCCCAAAAGGATAAATCCGGCGGCTCAGGCGCCAACTTTTTAGTTACATGGAAAGCGGAGAAAGCTGTCAATCCACCTCTCACGGAGTCGATCATGATTGGTGCAGAGGGTCAACTGGGGATTTCCTTTACTTCTCGCGGGCAGGTACTGACAACCACAGATTAAGGGCTTGGAAAAATCAGGTTCCGTGTTCGAGTTCCAGGGTGCAGAAAAAATCACCGCGGGCAGGCCTCAATGATCGCATCACAGATCTGCGCCAAGGTCATCCCGGCGCATTCAATCCTGATGTCGGCATACTTGCGGTACAAGGGCTGGCGCTCAGCAAACAAATGGCCAAAGCTCTGCCCCTCCTCCCGCGCCAATCCCCTGTTCGCCACATCACCTACTCTGGCCTCCAGGACCGGAAGCGGTACATCTAAGAACACCACCAGACCACCCTGCTGCAGGTGTTTCATAGCCGCCGCACCGTAGACCGCGCTGCCACCCGTGGCAATAACATGGCGCCGCAAATCAAGACCAAGGATAATCCTCTCCTCCAACAGGCGAAACCAAGCCGGGCCGTGGTGATCAACAAGATTCTGCAGAGGCTGCTGCTGGTCGGCCTCAATGAGGTCATCCACATCGACAAATCCATAGGACAAGATCTGCGCCAGCAAGGGACCAACCGTACTTTTCCCGGCACCGGCCATCCCGATCAAAACAAGATTCGTTTTTTGTACAGACATGATATGATACACACTTATTCAGAAGATAAAACAATCTAACAGACGTACAAAAAAAACGCCATGCTCCACGTAACAAGCACCATAAGCATCCCGGATGATGAAATCGAGCTGCATTTTATCCGGGCCAGCGGCTCCGGTGGGCAGAATGTCAACAAGGTCGCCAGCGCCGTCCATCTGCGCTTTGACATCCGCAGCTCTTCCCTGCCCGATAGCTGCAAGGAACGCCTGCTGGCACTCGGCGATCAACGCATAACTCAGGATGGGGTTATCATCATCAAAGCCCAGACATATCGGACCCAGGAACAAAACAAGGAAGACGCATTGCGCAGGCTCTGCCAGATCATCACGGATGCCATGGTGGTCGCCAAAAACCGCCGCCCCACCCGGCCGGGGAAAAACGCCAGAAAGAAACGGACAGACCTGAAGAAGCAACGGGGGACAATCAAGGCCCTGCGCAAGAAGATATCTTGACCAGCGGCCAGAAGAAGAGATAATAATGACTGACTTTTCACCCTATTACCCGCTCTGGGGCCGGCAATTACTGGCAGAGTTCACCAACATCAACTGGCAGTATGGACTAAAGCTCAAGACCCCGGTCTTTGAGATCACCGAGACCAAAAGACAGTATGGTTCCTGGCAGCCCGCAACCAGGGTCATGAGCATCAGCAGCCGTCTGATCACCGGCCACTCCTGGGATATCACCTGTCAGATCCTCAAACACGAGATGGCCCATCAGATCTGTTCGGAGCGCTTTTTCGATAACGATGGTGGTCATGGCCCCCTCTTCCAGAAAGCTTGCGACCTGCTTGGCCTGACCGCACCCTTTCGTCTCGCCTCAGGCGATCTGCCGGAATCCGGCACCACAGATCCTAGCGGAAGCCGGCAGACCGAGAAAGGACGGCAGTTCATCCGCCGGATCGGCAAGCTCCTGGCCCTGGCAGGCTCGAATAATGAACACGAGGCGGCCATCGCCATGGAAAAGGCCGGCCAACTGATGGCGCGCCACAATCTGCAGCAGCTTCAGGAAGATCTCCAATCCGACTTCACCTCCCTGATTATCAACGGCAAGACCAAGCGACTGGAGAGATGGCAGCACAAGATCTGCGCCATTCTCCTCCGCTTTTTTTATGTCAAGGTTGTCACCGCCAGCCTCTATGATCCGCTGCAGGATACCCACCACAAGACCATTGAGATCTTTGGCAGACAGGAAAATGTGGCTATAGCCGAATACTGCTACGCCTTTCTGGCGGGGAAGCTTACCTCCCTGTGGCAAGAGAACAAGAGCAAGACCTACGGTAAAGGGATCAGGGCTAGAAACAGTTATTATCTGGGACTACTGCAGGGATTTTACGACAAGCTGCTGGCTCAGGAGGCGCTGACAACGCGTCCACTGCCAGAGAAGAGGGAGGCAGACAGGTCTACCGCTCCGGGCATGGCCGTGTTGATCCAGGCGGAAGAGAGGGCCTTAGACCACTTTGTGGGGATGCGCTTTCCCCGCTTGCGTCGGCGTTCAGGCAGCGGGGCCATGATCTACAGGGAGACCTATGAACTGGGGCGGACGGATGGCGGACAGATTGTCCTCCATAAAGGGGTCGCCGATCGAAGTAGCGAACAGGGATTGTCCATTCAAAATACTAGCGGGGCCGTTCACAAACAGCTCATTTCTTTGGCGCAAGAATAGCTGGCATAAAAAGGGTCCAAGGCGAAGACGAAGAACAGCCTTGGTCCGCCGGAATGGTATACTCATAGATTGAATTATAGTATGAGATGCCGAATAGATGATAATTCCCTTGAGGATCTGCCTTTCCCCATACCTTACGCAACGGAGGAATCCCCGCGTCACTCCATGTTTTCCAGGTGGAGCTGCACTCTTTTCTAAGATTGGGACTGCCAAAGGCCATAACATCCTGTGCGGAACGCGCCCAGACAGCAGTCAAATATTGGGCAGGTAAAACAAGATCACTGTAAAAGGATTGTTCCCAAGAGCTGCCGTTATAGTGGACGATCTGTGTTTGGTTGGATCCCAAAAGTGGATATTCATACCCTGCAACGTAAACGTCACTGCCAGACAGCCCCCATATTCCATACAGATCTATTAATGTATATGCCCCACTGGAGAGGGCACTCCACTGTCCTCCGGTACTCCATCCCAGGACTGTTCCATTATTTCCGGCGACAAAAATCGGCCCGTCGGCAGATACCCCCCAGACCGCGTTAAGAATTTCAGTCGAGTGACTTGTCTCTGAAATCCAGTCTGCACCCCTATTCAAAGACTTCAGTATGGTCCCTCCGGTGCCAACAGCAAAAACCGTTTCTCCATCACCCCACATGTCATTCATCCATTCTGTTGATGAATTAGTGCCGGCCTGCCAGGTGGTGCCGTCAAAATAAAACATCCCGCCAGCGCCACCGGTCGCGCAGGCCCAGTTTGTATTGGCTGCGGCATAGACGGCGCTCAGATCCTGCAGGGTATTGCTTTCCATGGCCGACACAGAAGTACCGTCATAATGCAGAATAGTCCCGTTGTCGCCAACCACAAAGACATTGTCCAGATCGCCACCCCAGATATCCTGAAGGTTATTGGTTTCAATCATGTTGGTCCAGGTACTGCTGACACTGCTGCCGTCAGACTGAAGAATCTGACCGTGCCAGCGGGAGTTCTGGTCCTGCTGGGCTCCGCCCACAAACAACTTGCCGAGCGATCCCTCTTGGATGGTATAAGGGTGATATTCGGAAAAAGTCTTAATTTCCGAAAACGTCCCCCCGTTTCGCTGCAGCACAACCCCATCATAGGGAGAAATTCCGCTGAAACCGGCGACCAGCAGGTTTGGAAAGGAGCTGCCGGTGACCTTCATCAGGTGAAGGCCGGTATCGGGATCTGCATATTCCTGGGACCAGGTGTTAGTGCTGATATTATAAGAATAGATCAGATTATCGCTTATGGCGACTAACCCGCCAAAGGCAGAGTCACCCCAAAGATCGGTGATGGATGCAAAGAACGGAGAGGTTGGGGTGACCTGGTTCCAGGAGGCCCCATTGTTTTTCATCAGGACGCCTCCCACTCCCGCGGCATAGGAACCGAGGGCTGAGCTGTACACTGCGTGAAGGTTGGAGGTCGTCCCATCAGTTCCTTGCACCGAGCAACCTGCCCCGTCACACAAGAGAATTTTTCCGTTTGAACCGACAACATAAGCGCTGTCGGGGGCCAGACACCATACATCATTAAGATCTTCCGTAGTATTACTGGTGAGCAGTGTCCAGAAGGAGCCGTTGTAATACTGGACAGTCCCACCCACTCCGGCTGCGAGGAAATGGCCATTGCCCCAGCCGCAGACGGCAGCGAGGCTCTTATTCGTTGCCGAGGCCATTGGTGTCCAGCTCGTTCCGTTAGAATGGATAATCAGTCCGTTTTCGCCGACCGCACAGAGGGAGGTATCCGAGTCGTGCCAGAGATCATAGATCGTATATTCAGGGATGGTTGTCATCGAGGACCAGGCACTGCCCTGATAACGCAGTATCCTCCCGGAACTACCCACAGCCAGGACGTTGGACGTACTGCTGCCGGACACAGAATTCAGTTCCCCCCACTGATTTGCAGGATCGACATTGGAGATAACAGTGCTCCAGGAACTACCGTTGAAATGATAAATACGATCTCCGACTGCCCAGATATCGCTGCCATCCGTACCCCAGATATCGCTTATGCCATTGCTGTCGGCCAGGACCTGAACCCAAGTGCTGCCACCGCTAGTCAGACTGTAGATACCATCACTGCCGGCGATGTACATGAGACCTCCGCTAACGCCCCAGATAGCGGTTGGAAAGAATTCTACACCAGGAAAATTGGTGATCTCGCCCCAGTTGGTGCCGTCGGTGCAGCGGAGAAAGATGTCTTCGTTACTATCGCCGGATTTATAACCGACCGCAAAGAGATTACCGGGAGAATACCCCCAAACACCATAGATAATGGTAGAGTTCCAGATACCGTCGGCAAGACCGGTCTCCATATAGGACCAGACACCTCCTGCATACTTGAGGATATTGCCGTTCCGACCGCCTGCATAGACCGGATCTGACGGATTGGCAAAGCCCCAGACACTGTGCAGGTTGTTTGAGGTGGGACTGCTCATTCTCTGCCAGGATGAACCGTTATAATGGATGATTGTGCCGTTGTCGCCAACCGCGAAGACGTCGCTTGCAGATCTGCCCCAAATCGCATTGAGTTTGTCGCTCACCGGACTGCTCATGACTGTCCAGGAAGTACCGTTAAAGAAAGAGATGAGGCCAGCGTCACCAACAGCAAAAGCAGCGCTGGAACCGACAACATAGATGTCATTATACCCGTGAGTCGGGTAACTGGGATAAAGCTGCTGCCAATCTGATTCGGCGTCTGCGGGGATATTCGTCAGAGAGAGGAGGAAAAAACAGGGCAAAAAGATACGGAAATATTTTGTCAGCAGGGAGGAATGCATACTTATCTCCAATACCAATTTTATTATTTTTTATGCAGTCTCTATTCTATCCGGGAAAGAAGGGCAGAAAATTTATTCAAAAATTTTTTTATATTACATAAATCAATCTTCCTTTCAACTACATTCAGTCATGTCCAGTTAGAAAAGTGCAGGCATTTGACCCAAATTCAATCAAAAGAATCACTCAAAATCACCAGGGGCAAAGGAAAGCACTTCACCCACACTCTCCCTGCCCATCAAGAGCATGAGCAGACGATCCACCCCTAAGGCGATGCCTGCCGCCCGATCAAGACCGGCAAGCTCTTCCAGAAAACGCTCGGGCATTGATGAACGCTGCCTGCGTTCATCATCCATGAGCTCCAGCTCCCGTGCAAAACGCTGCCGCTGCTCACGGCTGTCAGTGAGTTCGGAAAAGCCATTTGCCAGTTCGATGCCATTAACATAGAGTTCAAAACGCTCGGCCAGGTGAGGAAAACCGTCCTTACACCTAGCCAGGGAGCCCAGTTCCACCGGGTAATCGTAAAGAAACAGAGGTCTTTCCACCCCCAGACAGGGTTCCACATACTCGACCAGAATCTCATCGAAGGTATCATCGGCCATGGCCTGCTCAATGGAGACCGGACTGTAGCGGGCAAAGGCCTCATGCACCGACAACCTCTCCCATGGCGCTTGCAGGGCAATAACCCGCTCGCCCACCAGCAGACTTTCTTTGGAGACAGCACAGAGATCCATCTCGCCCAGATCAGCCAGCAAGGAGCTGAGCAGTGCCTCGCAATCCGCCATCAGATCCTCATAGCCGGCATCAATCCGGTACCACTCCAGCATGGTGAATTCCTCCAGATGGAGACGACCGCGCTCGCCCTTGCGAAAACAGTTGCAGAGCTGAAATATCCGGTTGCACCCGGCGGCCAGAAGGCGTTTCATGCAAAGCTCCGGGGATGCCTGCAGGAACCAGCCCTCTGAGGCCAGGGGCTCGATATTCAATTCAGGAAGAAGCAGGGGCTGGCGAATGGGAGTATCGACTTCGAGGAACTGCTGACGAACAAAAAAAGAACGGAGAGAATGAAAAAAGGCCGCACGAAAGCGCAGCCCCGGCAAATCAAGCATAAAATTTACTCTTGATGGTTTCCAAAATGATCAGGGGAATGGCTAAGCGAAAAGGCCCAAAGACAAGGCGCGGAAATCATTTATTACTGCGGCGTACTTTTGGGTACATCGCAATAATAAATGATGCATCGCAACGCAGTATTTGAACCTTTGCGCGACGCCATCTATTCTTTGACCCTCGTCACATACGCCCCGGTGCGCGTGTCGATCTGGATTTTATCACCTTCGTCAACAAAGGGCGGAACCTGAAGGACGTAGCCCGTCTCAACCGTCACCGGCTTGCTGTCTGAACCGGAGGTATCGCCCTTGGCCCAGGGATCAGCCTTGGTCACCACCAGATTGACAAACATGGGCAGGCTGACATCGATGGGTTTGTCCTGAAAAAAGAGGACCTCCATATCCATATTATCGGTCATGTAATTGACATTGTCGCCCAGATGTTCCTTATCAATGACAATCTGCTCGTAATTCTCGGTATCCATAAAATGATATTCAGTATCCTGACAATAAAGATACTGCATCTTCCGTTCTTCCAGCTCCGGCTTTTCAAACTTGTCATTGGAGCGATAGGTTTGAACCAGCTGGTTGCCGGTGATCATATTTCGCATCTTGCAGCGATAGAGGGCTTGACCCTTTCCCGGTTTGGAGAACTCGAAATCGGTAATGATAAATGGTGCTCCATCAACTTGAACCTTCAACCCTTTGCGTAAATCTGCCGCGCTGTACATACTATTCTCCCTGCATTCCACCCTCTGGCATGGAATATTAAATTAACCATTAAAATAAATCTCAAACACATCTAAAAAAAGAACAGGCTCATGATATCGTGCTAGTTTTATAATTTCAAATCTTTTGACGCCATGGGCATTTTTCATAGTCACTTTGCCCGATGACTGAGACTCTCTACACACCCAAGGCAATCTGCCTCTTTACCGCGAAACCGGTTGAAAATCAAGTTATGTTGAGCACGCTGCATCCGAGCGATCTTCTCCATCGGCTCGTGAACGCCTGGTTCACGAGCACTCATCATCAAAGAAACTCAGCAGTGCTTTCTTGGCACACTCGTACCTATTCAGTATAAAAAGAATAACTTCTTGTTTGTAATATTTTTTTCGCGCAGAGCCGCTGAGAAAAGCTTTTTCCCCTTCTCAGCGGCTCTGCGGCTCTGCGCGAGATCAATTGTCAATCTGTAACCTGATAGTTACGTGCGCTCTTTACCAAACAAGAACAGTCGTTTGCAACGATTATTCTCTATCTGACAACCACTATCAGGAACTTAGACCCGTTTTTTTTACTTCTTCCGACCTGCTCCTGAGCTTGCCGGAACAAACATTGCCCAGTTAAAATAATAGAACTCCACTGTCACCTCACGATCCGCATCCATCTGCACCGTACACTTGGTATCGACAACCGAATCACAGCCACTCCAGCCAACAAACTTGGCCCCGGCTTTTTCGGTGGCGGTCAGTTCGACGGAATCAGAGAACTCGGCGACATAGGAATCACCGTCCTTCGAAAAGCTCTTTTCTGGATTGCTGCTCACGATTCCTCTATCTTTTCCTTTTCCTGTCTTTATGAAAGTCAGATTATGGGCATTACGGACAAAGTTTGCCGTCACCAAACAATCTGCTTGATCCGGACCGACAAGAAAAGTGCTACCCGAAACATACGCTTCCGCATTGCAATCAGTTTCAACCGAACCGATGAAGAAATCTGGCCCTGGATGCAGGGTTAAGCTGACCATCCCATTTTCAGGAACATCCAGATAATAATCCGGATGGATACTCCCATCACCGGTCACGGCGGTGGTTACATCGTACCTTGGTCCCTCTACTGCAACAAATGTCGCCTCCACCGTGCAGTCTGCGGTAATACGATCGGTGCTGAATATCTTGGCCTGCGTATTCAAAGTCCCAGTGCAGGTACCATTGACAGGACCTATGACAAATCCGGAATCTGGTAAAATGGTAAAGCTAATGACCGCTCCTGCCACCACAGTCTGCTCTCCACTGTAAAGAATTGATCCACCAGGACCGGCAGAAGAGGTAACAGTATAGTTGCCACCTGTCAACGGGACAAAGGTCGCCTCAAGGGTACAATCCTGACTGGCGGCAAAGGTGGTAAAGGTTTTACTTTGGGTATTCAGACTTCCGCCGCAGCTCCCCCCTACCGGACCGAGGACATAGCCTTCGTCAGGATAAAGGGCAAAGGTCTGGACTTCACCCTCGTGCAGAATCAGGGTGCCCTGCGGACTGATATTTCCTCCGCTTCCAGCCGTAGCCATTATCGTATAGTTTGCTCCGGCAGTGGAAACAAAGGTGGCCTCCACCGCACAGTCCTGAGTAATCGGACGAGTGGTAAAGAGGTTTGCCTGAGTATCCAGGTCGCCACCACAGGTGCCGTTGACCGGTCCCAGTGTATAGCCAGGATCAGGGAGCAGGGCAAAAGTCACCACACCTCCTTGTGCGACAGTATGGTTCCCACTCAAGTGAATAGCGCCGCCAGTGGACGCCGACGCTGAAACCGTATAGCTTACTGAAGTACTGACAAAACTTGCGACCACGCTACAGTTCTGACTTACCGGCAGAGTGGTGAAGGTTGAGGTCAATGTGTTCAAACTACCGCTGCAGGTTCCACTGACAGGCCCCAGACTATACCCAGGATCCGGATGCAGGATATAGGTAAGGACCCCGCCAGCATTGACCTGACCATCTCCCAACGGATTTATTTCCCCACCGCCATTGGCCACAGAAGAAGATACCGTATACACTGCTGCCGCAGTCGAAATAAAACTCGCCTCCACAGTGCAATCATCGGTGACTGCCAGGGTGGTAAAGATATTGGTCTGGGTATTGAGATTGCCACCACAGGTGCCACCTACGGGACCGATACTATAATCCGGTGCCGGATGGAGAGTAAAACTCACGACTTCGCCTGCAGCCACATCCTGCTGACCCAGGAGATTAATGGTGCCGCCTGTTCCCGTGGATGAAGTGATCCGGTGAGGCCGCGTCGCTGCCGGCACAAAACTGGCAGTAACAGTGCAATTACGACTGAGGGCAAAGGTAGTAAAGGTCTTTGCCTGACTGTCAAGACTGCCACCACAAGTGCCTTCCACAGGCCCCAACGTATAGCCTGCGTCCGGATGGAGGGTGAAGGTGACAACCTCCCCTGCAGCAAGTGTCTGGGTCCCCAGGGGATCAATGCTGCCGCCGTCCCCTGCTGAGGAGGTAAGCTCATAATGCATACCGGTATCACTGACAAAACTCGCTTCCACCAGGCAATCTCTAGTCACGGCAAAGGTGGTGAATATATTATTTTCGGTATCAAGATGACCACCACAGGTAGACCTGACCGGACCGAGGGTATAATCTGCCGCGGGAGTCAGCAGAAAACTGATAACCCCTCCTTCCGCTACCTGCTGCGGCGTACTTTCGCTGATGGTTCCACCGGTATTTTCCAGTACCGAAGGGGTAACGGTATAATGAGTATCGTCTACCGTATCAGAGACAAAGGTAGCCTGCACCGTACAATCCTGGCTGATTCTGTTGCTGACAAACGATCCCTCTCGCGTATTCAATGTTCCGCCGCAGGTTCCATCAACCGGACCAAAGGCAAAATCAGCAGCAGACGTCACAGCAAAACTCTGCTGATCGCCGCCAATGACGGTCGTGTCTCCCGCCGGATCAATGGTGCCGCCTGTGGATGCAGAAGCGGTAATGATATAGGAGTTAGCGGTAAATGTTGCCTCAATGCTATGGTTCGATTGTACATTGCTAAAGGTATAGCTTTTGATCGCCCCCATACTGATGTTGTCCACCAGAACATCGGCAACCGCCTGGCCGGGATCGGCTACGATTGAAAATTGCTGGGAATCACCGGGATTCAAATGGATAGTTCCGCTGGGAGCAATATACCCCCTTTGTCCTGGGGCAGTCCCGGCATTGATGGTATAGGGTTGGCCAAAGGTGACTAACAAGCTGTGGTCAGCGGTAACATTGCTAAAGGTATAGCTGCCTTCCGCACCCTGCAAGACGCCGTCAACAAAGACACCAGTTACGGCTTCCCCTTCCGTGCTTGCCGAGAAGGTGAACTGCTGGTTACCACCAACGACAACTTGCACCTCAGGGCCGGCCGGATTGATCGTCCCCGCACCCTCCTGACTGATACTGATCGTGAATTTGTTATCAAAGGTGACATAAATACTATGTCGTTCCCGCACATTAGTGAAGGTATAACTGGCCAGAGGCCCTTGAGAAATCCCATCAACAATGACATCGGCAACGTGATAGTTGGTGTCAGGAGTAAAGGTGAATTCCTGGTCTGTTCCCTGATCGACAGTAACGCTACCGGCAGGTGAAATAGAACCATTGCCACCGGAACTGGCGGTGATAATATTCCCTGTGGCAAAGGTAGCATAGATATCATGATCTTCCGTGATATTGGTAAAGGTATAGGTCGTGACTGCTCCAGCAGAGACACTCCCGCCAGAAACCGACGATACCGTCACTTCATTGACATGGTATCCGGTGTCTTCAACCATGGTAAAGGTCTGGGAGCTACCATGGGCCACTTCAACGACCTTGTCAATTCCGCCTGTGGGCAGAATGGTTCCGTTGGCTCCGTGATCCACACCGAGTTGATAAATGACCGGAGAAAAGGTGGCGGACACGGAATGATTCGCAGAGACACTTGTAAAATCATACTGATACGGACTCGCAGGCCCTGTTTCCACTACACTACCATCCACTGTTATCTTATTGATAGTATAGCCCGCATTGGCGGCGATGGTATAACTCTTGCTTGCACCATCGGTCACCGTACTGCTCCCGGGATCAGTAATGGTTCCGCCGGTGCCGGCGGAGGCGGTGATGGTATAGGTGTTGGTCACAAAAAAGGCAACAATGGTATGCTCCCCTATATCTGGCGACACACCGACATTACTGAAGGTATAGCTGCCGGTCTCAGCAATGGTTCCGATATCCTCCCCGTCAATCTCTATATGATCCAGATGATATCCCGTACTGATCGAGCCGGTATAGGTTTGTGATCCACCGTAAGACACCGCTGTAGCTCCTGACGGATTAATGGTTCCGCCTGCGCCACCAGGACTGCCGTTGGTGTTGATTGAAGCGGTAATGGTGTACATATCCGGGGCAAAGCTGACGGCCAGAGTATGGCCCGCAGAAACATTTGCAAAGGTGTACGAATCTGGCAACGGAGTGATTGTCAAGGCCGTGTTATCCACCACAATCTGGGCAATATGATATCCTGTGGCCGGATTAAAGTTAAAGATCTGGTCATCACCATAGGTAACAGAAATACTCCCTGAAGGATCTATGGTCCCGTTCCCGCTGGCAGAGGCTGTAATGATATAGGTGTCGGCAACAAAGGTGACCGCCAGGGTGTGATTTGTCAAAACATTGGAAAATGTATAACTTGAGGCAATGGCCTGGGCAACGCCGTCAACCTTCACCTCACTGATCTTGTAACCGGAATCGGCGGCAAGTTGAAAGGTCTGCGAACCGCCGGCAGGGACGCTGACATCTCCGGCAGGGGTGATGGAACCATGGGCCCCGGCTGTGGCACTGATGACATATCCGGGAAGAAAGGTGGCATAGAGCGTATGGTTGGCAGTCACCGCACTAAAGGTATACGTATAGCTGTTATCGGCATGAGCAACAGCAGCCCCTTTGACGGAAATACCATCTACCAAAATATCAGCAACCCGATACCCACCGGCTGGAGTAATAGTATAGTCAGGGGTGGAATCAGGTGCAACTTCCCCGGTTGCGGGAGTGATAGAACCATTGGTCACAGGATTGACGCTAATGGTCCAGCCGGTCCCGAAAGATACCTCTATGGAATGATTTGTCCCCACATCCGTCAAAGCCAGTTCAGGGATTGCCCCCAGTGAAACCCCATCCAACAGGACATCGGTGACAAAAGTTCCACCTGCCCCCGTAAAGGTAAGTACCGGATCCCCAGTGCCGTCCACCGGCAGAATAATCCGTCCTTGTGCGTCGAGCGTGTAGGGAGAATTAACCGTAACGGTTCCGCTTCCGCTATTGCTGGTCTGGATAACAAAGCCAGGGCTGAAGCTTGCCTCAATGCCATGATCCGCAGTGACATTACTAAAGCTATAGCCCGCCACAGCTCCGACGGAAACAGAGTCAACAACAACATCGGCAATGTAATAGTTAGGGTCAGGAGTAACGGTAAAAACCGCCGATCCACCTTCACCCACCTCGACCGGAGCAGACGGATCAATGGTACCGTTAGGACCGGTTGTCGGGGTAATGGTATAGGATGTTGACGAGAAACTCGCCGTAATAGTATGCGTGGACGTCACATTATTGAAGGTGTAACTACTTACCGCCCCCACTGAACTTCCATCCACCAGAACATCGACAATTTCATAAGTGGAATCAGGAGTAATTGTGAAAGCCTGCGAGCTATTATAATTCACAGTTGGTGACGATGGACTAATCGTACCGTTGCTGCTCTGGGTAACGGTGATAGCATAGGTGTCAATGGCAAAAGTCGCGGTGAGAGTATGTGTTGCCTGAACATCGGTAAAGGTATAGCTGGAAGGTGCCCCAACAACAGGGGAATCATCAACAGTCACTGTAGCAATATGATAACCGGTGGCCGGCGTGATGCTGAAGGACTGGGAACCGCCATAGGACACGGTGGTGGACGACGGACTGATGTTGCCGTTGACAGTCTGGGTAACAGTGATAGCATAGGTATCAATGGCAAAGGTCGCTGAGATGGTATGCGCCGATTGCACATTATTCAGAGTATGGATATATGGGCTGCTTGGTGCAGACGCAACCACAGTTCCATCCAGACTCACATTGACAATATGATAACCGGTATTTGCGGTAACGGTGTACGGAACATTATCGGCGCCATCGGTTACCGAGGTCGCACCAGTGATGGTGCCGCCGGCACCGGCATTCAAGGTGATCGTATATTCATTAATGGCAAAGCAGGCCGTAATGCTATGGTTGGCATTAACGGAACTGAAGGTATAACTTCCGCTCTCATCAATGGTTCCAACCCCCACCCCATCAACATAGATCTGATCCAGATGATAGCCGGAGGCGATGGATCCGGTATAGGTCTGAGCACCGCCGAAGGGAATACTGGTTACCCCGGTTGGATTAATGGACCCGCCAGTACCATTGTTACAGCCATCAAGAGAGCCAAGGGTGGCGGTAGTGCCACTCTGGGCGGTAATGGCAAACAAATCCGGCTGAAAAATGGCCGAAATTGTATGGTCGGCAGTCACATTGGTAAAGGTATGAGAAGTTACTGCTCCTTGTGAAACCCCATCGACCAGCACATCATGGACATGATAGCCAGGGCTTGTCGGGCTAATGTCGTAGGTTTGGGAGCCACCATAATTAACTGTTGTGGCCCCCGTGGGACTGATAGTTCCGTTTCCTTCCTTGCTCGCGGTAATGGTAAAAGCATTGATGGCAAAGGTGGCGGTGATGGTATGATCGGCCTTGACAGCTGCAAAAGTATAACTTGAGATGGCACCCTGGGATACGCCATCAACAGTCACAGTATCAATATGATATCCAGCGCTGGGAATGATGGAAAAGGGCTGACTTGCATCGTAAGGAACAAGAACATTCAACGGAGAGGCGATGGTTCCACCAGGATTAATCAGTCCGCCATCCCCGGCGCCGGCTGTAATCGTATAATTATATTTGTAGAAGGTTGCGCTAACCGTTTTGTCTGCATCCATTCGCACACTGCATGTGCCTGTTCCGGTACAGGCCCCGGACCAACCGGCAAAAAAGGAGGAAGGATCCAGTGAATAGGTGACAGTCTTGGTTGACGGGAAAAAGTAATAAGTATAGGTCTCGTTACAATCGCTGCCGCAGTTGATTCCATCTGCCAGGACCGTCCCGATTCCGGTACCTGGTTTTTCTATAGAGAGTGTCGCCGAGGCAGCAAAAGCATTGTTCCCCTGAAAGAACGACAGGCAGAAACCAATCAAAAAAACAAAGAAAAGGAGATTCGGTCGAACTTTCATAAGACACCTACAAAAAAAATGAGAATAAAAAAAAACTTCTTGCAGGCAAACGCAGTTATGCAACACTGAAAATTTTCAAATTCCTCCACCCTCAACTGACGGCGGCTTTTTAGCTTTTCAGAGTCTCACAAATTAGTTTACCTAAGAAGCTCACAACTTTATTTTTTAGGGGCGTAAAAAGAACATGGCCAACCATGCTGGTCTCGCAAAAACAATAATAAGGAATCACACTAGAGCCTATTTAACTTACTACACATATTAACAAAACAACGCTTCCCTTAAAACTTTTCACGCGACCAGCAGAGCCATAACATGTTCAAAATTGTCATTTTTACTATTTCATTTCCAGAAGAAAGTCAATGCTGTTTTGTGCATCTGATTACAATAACAAAAGCGTAACCACCAATACTCCGATTTTTCCAAGCCGAAACCTGCGCAAGCTGACTTCGCCGCCATACCCTGAACTGAGACTGGATAAATTCAGATACTTACCCTATGACATCTCAACATTTTTGGTTGCAAAAGTTGTTTTTCCCGTCTGCATTAAGTATCACTCAAGAAGTTGAGTAAATATATCAGACGAAAATAGACTGTATGGCATCCTAGAAGGAACAAGAGACAGAATCTGCCAACAAAGAGCATGTAATTCAACTAATGGGAAAAAACAGGGGGGGGGGGGCAAATCTTTGCTTGGCTTTTGCTCTTGGTCTCTGTAAAAAATTCCACCAAAAAAAGGGACCAGATTTATTGTCTACATTATATCATCCAGCGTGATGACAAGCGGCAGAAGGTCTTTAGCAGGGATGACGACTTCATACAGTACACGCAGACGCTGCAGGATTGGAAATCAAAATTTACAGCCAGGACCTTTGAAGAAGGCATAGACCAAGAAGACTTTTCCGCTCTTTGTAAAATATTCAAGAGGGGATGATATATGTAGAAGGCTGACGGCTTGTCGGGATGATGAAGTGACAGATATCACTATCACTCGCTGTTGAGGGGGGGGACCGAGATGAGGGAAAAATCTTTCCTCTGTCCGACGCTTATGGCCTGCTCGAACCAAGGCTGGTCGTTCTGGAGCCCACCGCCGGCGCTGTGCACCCAAACATCATGGCCATGTCCTGGCGCACACCATATTCGAGTTTGAGCCGCTGTTAGTGGGATACGGCATCAGCAACCACAACCATTCCTTCGGTCGGTTGACAGCAAGCAACGAATGCGTCATTAACATCCTCACCATAGATATCGCCGGAAAAGTGGTGGGTTGCGGCAATACCTTGGGGGGGGGGACATCAACAAGTCCGAAACCGTTGGCCTCACTCCCAAGCCTGCTACACCAACATCAGCAGAGAAATTGTATGGGGCTTCTTTGTCCTTGAGTTCCTCAAGGCCTGGATTGCCCCTGCAGTGAACGAGCCGCGGCCAAGATAATGAATTGGCTGCGGCTCGTTCATGGTTACCGGCGAAACGATCACGCTGCAATCGCTTAAACTAGCGCCATTCACATCTGATAGATTTTTTGGCAAAATCCTTCAGTGCTTGTCACCGCCAACAGGTCAAGATCAATAACGTTGGTTATCGCGGTATCGATCTCTATCCCGCCGGTCAGGACCTTGGTGCCTGTCCTGCCTCCTGTCTTCTCTCTTGAACCGGACCTCTCTGGGGTAGCGGTCTCTTGGCAATTCGACCCAAGGCCCACGCCTTGAATGCGAGTAGAACCACCTGTCGTTTGTGTAATGATAGTGAAAATTGCCATAAAAATAGTACGGTTCTACATCCAACACCACGACCGGCGGAAGAAAGGGTGCGATCATTACTCCACCTGGGCCGTGCCCCCCTCCTGGCGCCACTACACAGGCCGTCAACAATGACCCCACAATAAGCGTTGAAATCAATAATCTTTTCATATTGCCTCCTTCGTTGAAGTTACACTCCCTACCGTAAAACTCGCCCCATGTCAGATCATTTTGACATGGGGCGAGTTTTTTCTGCCATTTTTTCCTTCAAAATTTATTTTTTCTGCGGGCACTTTTTAGGATTCTTCTCGTCTTTCTGTCCTGGGCCACATTCAGGTTCCCCAGGTTTTCCTTTCTTATCCGGCCTAACCTGCTGTTTGTGACCTCTGTCGGCAGGGGCAACCTGAGGGGCAGCAGGTTTCGCTCTTGGCGCGGGCTTAACTTGTTGTCTTTGTTCTCTGACCGCAGGGGCAACCTGAGGGGCAGCAGGTTTCACTCTTGGCGCGGGCCTAACCTGTTGCCTTTGTTCTCTGACCACAGGGGCTACCCGAGTGGCAACAGGTTTTTCTCTATCTGCTGGCCTAACCTGTTGTCTTTGACCTCTGCCGGCAGGACCAACCTCTGGGGCAGCAGGTTTTTCTCTCTCTGCTGGCCTAATCTGTTGTCTTTGACCTCTGCCGGTAGGACCAACCTCTGGGGCAGCAGTCTTTTCTCTCTCGGCTGGCCTAACCTCCTGTCTTTGATCTCTGCCGGTAGGACCAATCTCAGGGGCAGCAGTCTTTCCTCTCTCGGCTGGCCTAACCTGATGAATCATAGGCGTCCCTCTACGGGGAGTTCTCGGCGTAGTAACAGTATTCACCCGCAGTGACC
>JAQVER010000034.1 GCA_028697885.1 Desulfocapsaceae bacterium | reverse complement strand
GACCAACCTCTGGGGCAGCAGTTTTTTCTCTCTCGGCTGGCCTAACCTGCTGTCTTTGACCTCTGCCGGTAGGACCAATCTCAGGGGCAGCAGTCTTTCCTCTCTCGGCTGGCCTAACCTGATGAATCATAGGCGTCCCTCTACGGGGAGTTCTCGGCGTAGTAACAGTATTCACCCGCAGTGACCTGGGCTTAACGCCGGGATTCAGGACAGATTTATCTGGATCTTTAATCAGCGGGCGTGAGTGTCTTAATTCCTTCACATGCTGGTTCCTGACGTGTTGCGGCGGGAGCTTAGCCCGCTGAACATGTCTGGTCGAAGCAAAATAACTCGCCCTCGTAGGCTTAATATCAGGAGTGCCGACACTAAAATTATTTCTTACGAATATTTCCTGCTGGATGACATTCTTGTTGACGTTAACAATGGTAGGTGCGCCCGTATTAAATGAGTTACGATTTACAATTGTCACTCCATTGTTAACATTTATGTTCTGATAAACATTAGTAATGTGGACCTGATTGATATTCACATTGGTAATGTTTACGCTGTTCCGACCGTAATTGCCGCGTCCGTAATATATTTCCTGGGGCGCCAGCGGGACCCATGCCACATAATCATCCGTCCTGACCCAGCCGACGTTTCCCGGACTCCAGTAAACCTCTCTGGCAACAGGCGGCACCCAGAACCAACCGATGCTTACCCCAAAGCTCCATCTGCCATAATGGTAGGGCGCCCATCCCCAGGACTCGGAACCCACCCATACGTAATCACCACCCCTCCAGACCCATCGGCCATCTCTGTAAGGAGACCACTCCGCACCGACTGCGATCCTCGGTGTCCAGACATGACCATATTCCGCATCTTGCACCCACCTGCCGCTGTTATCTAAATCATAAGAATAGGCACTGAGTTCGGCGGGAAGATAACGGGAGCTTGCGCCCTTTTCTGCATAAACACTATGGTTCCTCGCCTTATTCCATCTTTCCCACTCATCTGGAGGCCCCATGGGAGCAAGATCTCCATCCGTGTTCTGCCCGAGGGACACCATTTGTCCTTCGTTTACTCTTGTATTTCCGACATTATTCTCCGTTTCAACGTACCCCTTGTAAACCCCAACGTCGGTGTACTGCTCCGACATGTCGATTCTGAAAACCGCGTTGTCGAAGGCTCGGGTTGACGCATCAGGGGGATCGACCTGTATGACCCCTCCCCTTGCCGGGGCATCATAAAAAATATAGGCATATCCCTGTGTCAGATAAAACTGGGAAGAATTCTCATCCATCGACAGTATCTGGAGAGCAGAACTCTGATCAAGTCTGATATATGTCCCTGTATTCAGCTGGAGTTCAACCTTCGCGTCCTGAGGGATCCAAACCTCATCACCCTCGGCGAGCGGTGTATTTATAGAGGCGTACCCCCAGTCTTCCGCATCGGTCGTCTTTATCTGGACGTCGCCTTCGATATGGCTTATGCGCATATATCCTTGACTCGCACAGATGGCATAAACCGGCACCAAAAGTAACACTACCAAAAATATCACTATCTTCACTATCTTCATAGTATCCTCCTTCACAGGTGATAGAAATTCTCTTTTCCCCATTATCACTCCAGGGACTTTAAAAAGCTATATCTGTTTATTCGTTTTTGCTAAAAGTGGGCATGGGCATCATTCGTAAAGCCTGGACGTTTTTTATTCTCCAAGCAACTCCGCCACAGGCTGCATCGGTTCTACATGGTGAGATATTACTTTCATGATGACTATGATCGGAATGCCAAGCAGCATACCCCATACGCCCCACAGCCACCCCCAGAACAGCAGCGAGATAAAGACAGCAGCGGCATTCATTTTGGCGATTCTCCCGGTCATCCAGGTAGTCACAAAGGTGCCGACAACCGTAGCAATCGCTAATGACAGCCCCAGGACCAGCATCGCCATCGAAAACGAGTTGAACTGCATGTAAGCCGCCATCCCGGTAGCCACTGCGGTGAGTATTGGGCCGACATAAGGGATGACATGCAGCAATCCCGCAGCGACTGCCCAGGCGCCCGCGTTTTCCAAACCGATCAAATGGAACGCGATCCAGGTGAGCAAACCTAAAAGCAGATTAGTCAGCAACAGCATGAATAAATATTTCTGGATGGAACCGTTGATGTCGTTAAGGATTTTAACTGTGATTTTTTTCCTCGACAACGATGGCCCCGTGAGTCGTACCAGCTTGCGCTTAAAGGTGTCGCCACCCACCAGGAGGAAGAAGGCCAGAAAGATCACCATGGCCGCCTGACCGATAAAACCTAAGGCTCCCATGGAACCCGCCCACATAAAATCACCCAGTTTGAATCCGGGCGTATCAACGACGACGTGAGCAGCGCGTTGCTTGCTACCCGACGGAATGCTGTTCATCTGGCTGGTTGCTTTTTCCATTTCGCCCACGGCGGTTTGCACTTTCCGCATGTTGCCGCTGAGATCAGCACCCATACTAGCGAACCCCGCGGACAGTTTGCTCGCTGCTTCGGGTAACTGCACGAGTATCGTTTGCATCTGCCCGCGCAACGAGTAGGTGCCCAACACAAGAGCGCACACAACCGCCATCATCACCAGGCTGGTACCAAGCACTCGCGGAATTTTAATCCGTTCCAGCCAGACAACGAGTGGAGTCAGGGTGTAGGACAGGAAAATGCCGAGCAGCAGGGGAACAAAAAAGGTCTGCATCCATTCCAGTGCAAACACCAGGGCGATTGTCGCCAGCACGCCAAGTGCCAAGCCTCGCGCATCCACAGGAACGTAAAGGATTAAGGGATTGGCAGTCTCAGGTATCTGCTCTTCAGGAGATGGATTGCCCACTACAGGATTGTATTCGGGGTTCATGAAACCTCCATGGTGCTTACGCTGTTCTGATTGGCTGGTATAATCGTTTGAGCATAGCCTGGCCTTCGGTCTGGAAATATTGCTTGATCATGTAAGCCTCTGGAACATCTGATTTTAAAATTAAAACAAAGGCCAACCACATCCATTGCGTTCTGCCGCAGCCCTGCTCCCATAAACGCTTCCTGCAACGGTGATGAAAACATAACAATGCATAAAATCAGCGCTCTTGTTATTTCATCTCTGACAGCCAGGTCGAATGGGCGAACCATTTTTCCTTCAAATCATTCATATATCCTGAATTTTCCAAGCTGTTGAGGAAGTTGCCCAGCCAGTTGAGCAGGTGCGGGTCGCCCTTGGGTACGGCGATACCAATTGGCTCATAAGTGATAGGGGCCTCAACAGAGACCAAACCCGCCTCCGGATTGCGGTACGCCGCGATGACGCAGATGGAGTAGTCAGCGATCATAGCATCGGCCTTGCCGTCAATTACCATCTGGATGGCCTCGTCCTGGGTGCCAGTCGTCAGCAATTTGGCCTGGGATGCTCCCTCCCGGATTACCTCTTCGCTGGTGGACTCTTTCAGGGCTGCAAAGGTGAATTGCGGGCTGTTGATATCGGGTAAACCCTTGGCCTGGGCGACAATGCTGCGCTTGGTGAGAAACGCCTTACCGGAAATAAAATATGGTCCAACGAAGGCCACCTGAAGGTTGCGATCCGGCGTCATGGTCATATTGGAGACGATCATATCAATGTTTCCGGCTTCCAGGGCAGGCAGGAGACCGGAAAAATCGATCCTCTGCACATTCAGTTTGACACCCATGGCATCGGCGATCATCGTAGCAAGGTCGACATCCAGGCCGATGACCTTGTCCTCCTTGGTGAGAAAGTTCATTGGCGGCATGTCTCCGGAGACTCCCACTCGCAGTTCACCTCGTGCAATGACTCGGTCGATGACCGGCGATGAAGATGCTTTCGTCGTCTGACCCATTTGGGCACAACCTGGCAAGAGGCAGGCGATCATCAGCGCCACAAACATCCATTTTACTTTTTTCATATTTTTTCCCTTTTATATTGTCGATCTTGCATATCTTCCGGATGCGGCGTCTGTGTTCCGAGCGCAGCGTGACAAGATGCGAGTGTCTCTGATCCATTTTTTCGACGGCCTTTTACGAATGAACAAAGTAGCTCATGTGGACGATGTTTCTTGAAGCTTCACACCTATTGGGATGACCTTACACAATCATATTCGCCCAATATCTAACCTTATGATTTGAGCTTGACCAGCTTCCCGGATACACAGGTCTTATCTCCTTTCTTCATGTTCTCCGTCCCTGTCATGGTAATGCCTATCACCCCTGTCATGATCATGTCTCGAGCCCCTATCATGTCCTCCGTCCCTGTCATGCTCAGGATATCCCACAAAACATCCGCCAAGAGATACAAGCATTGTCAGCGATACCATCCCCAACAGAATAATTCTCTTCATTTCATCCTCCTTTGTTCCTCTTTGCCGTCCTGATTACAAAACGGAGAATCGTCAACAATCACCGTCAACCGCCTCATTATACTTCTTCCAATATGGATACGAGACCAGGATGGCAGCAATGAGGCACCAAATAAAAATATTTATGCCACTGTGCCACTGTTCACTCCTCTTACTTAAAGCAATCTCTATGCCAGATTCCAGACGCTCAGCATCATGTCGTCCATCATTATGATTTTTTGGAACAATTCGCGAAAAAAGTATCTCCAGAACTGTCAATAACAACTATGCAAAATGGTCATATTTAACCAATGGTCACATGTGACTCTTCCCAGATTTTATGGCGTTCCCCTTACTACCTGAAGTTTGGAGTTTCATAAATGTGCTGTCATCATAACGGGGGTCAGTAACGTCCGATTCAGGACATGCATCTCTTGAAACTGGGGGAGAACACAAAAGGGGACATATTTATTTTTTACATTCGCTCCATCCTGTGGCAACCTCTTTACATACCTCGTCTCGCCAGATGACCATCAACAATGGTCACATCCATATCATCCAACTTGGTCACACAACCGGCAGCTGGTGTTTGCCAGGGATGACGACTACTAGTATTCCCTGGAGGCGCGGCAGGACCGGAAGTCAAAACTTGCAGCCAGGACCTTTGAAGAGGGCATAGATCAAGAAGACTTCCCCACCATTTACAAAAATTCCAGAAGGGCTGACGGATTGTCACGATGCGGGACGACATATATCACTATCATTCGCTGGTGAAGGGGGGGTTACCGAGATGGCAAAAACATCCTTCCCTCTCTCGGAAGTTTATGGCCTGCTTGAACCGGGGCCGGTCGTTATGGTCACCACCTCCGACCCGGGGCATCCAAATATCATGACCATGTCCTGGCACACCATGCTTGAATTTGAGCCACCGTTAGTGGGTTGCGTCATCAGCAATCGCAACCATTCCTTCGGACTGTTGACAGCAAGCAACTAATACGTCATCAATATCCCCACCGTGGATATCGTCGGAAAGGTGGTGGGTTGCGGCAATAGCTCGGGAACGGAGATCGACAAGTTCGAGACCTTCGGCCTCACACCAAAGCCTGTTGCACACGTCTCCGCACCGCTCATCGAGGAATGCTATGCCAATCTTGAGTGCAGGTTGGCCGACACCAGTATGGTGATGAGGTATGGCTTCTTTGTCCTTGAGGTCCTCAAGGCCTGGCTCGACCCCGCAGTGAAAAAGGCGCGGACGGTTCATCATCTTGGCCATGGCACGTTCATGGTTGCCGGTGAGACGATCACGCTGCAATCAAATATGAAGTAACGTAAAAAGAACGTCCCTGTCTGCAGAAAATGGGCATAAGCTGCTATCCAGCAGGATAATGAAGAAACTTTATTTTTTACATATGTGCATTCAGAATCACCTTAAATTGTGATAAGCTAAAAAGAAACGTCCAAGATGAGGTGACCAATGGCAAACGAAAAGACAATCTGTCAGATCTGTGAAAAAGAAGTTGATGCTTCCACTCTCAACGCCTGCCATGGATGCGGCAAAAAATACTGCCTTGACTGTCAGAGCAAATCGACCAACCAGAAATATTGTCAGGAGTGTGTGGGACTCAGCGGTGTGGTGACCCACAAAAAATTTTCCTCGTGACTCCCAAAGACTTGTTTTAACCAAGAGTGTTCTGACAATTTGAGGGCATCCCCCTCTCGTGAACCATTTATTTCTTGAGGATAAGACACAAATATGAAGGGAGGTTGTGATGCTTGTTTAGCGGGAAATAACAGAAGGTATGGGCACCAATGCCCACAAAAAAATATCTGACAAAAAAAAAGGAGGAGTTGTTATGCGAAAGAAGCTAGGAACAGCCGTTTTTCTGATAACGGGGCTGAGCACACTGATCTTTAACGATATGGGGGGGAACCTGATCTCGCAGGCCTCTGCCGAATCCACAGCGGAGACACAAAAAGAAGTAGCCAAAAGCCAGGGAGTGGCTGCATCACCTACCATCAAAGCGGAACCCGGCACCCCGGATGGTGTGCTGATGATGCAGGCACAGGCGCTTTTCGGCAAACTTCCAGCGACCATGCCGGGAAGCGAGCAGGATACTCCTGCCATGATTGCTCTGGGCGAGATGCTCTATTTCGAGGAAGGCATCTCAATCAACAAAACCCAATCCTGCAACTCTTGCCATCCCATTGACAACAAAGGCCCAGGCGTAGACAATCTAAAAACAGGCAAAGGAGCCGAAGGAAAATTTGGCGACCGCAACGATCCACCAACGATGAATGCCGGTTTCCAGTTTGCCCAGTTCTGGGACGGACGCGCGGCCACCCTGGCAGATCAGGCTCAAGGGCCCCCTCTCAATCCCATTGAAATGGGCATGCCCAATGGCGAAGCGGTGGCCGAACGGTTGAAAGACATAGCTCATTATCCCGCTGATTTCCAAAATGCCTTTCCGGACGAGACAGACCCCGTGACGTTCGACAACTTTGCCAAAGCGGTTGCGGCCTTTGAACGAACACTGATTAGCCGGGGCCGCATCGACAGTTTCATGGACGGGGACAAACAAGCCCTGACCGCACAGGAAATGGAAGGAATGCGCACCTTTATCAATGTCGGCTGCGTACAGTGCCACAGCGGCCCCAACTTGGGCGGGATGACCTTCCAGAAAATGGGTGTGTTCCACAAATACCCAAATGACAAGGACCCTGGACGCTTTAAGGTCACCAAGCTTGAAAGTGACAAATATGTCTTCAAGGTTCCCATGCTGCGCAATATTACCCTCTCAGCCCCCTACTTCCATGACGGCGGGGTGGGAAACCTGGCAGAGGCGGTGGACCAGATGGGTTACTTGCAGTTGAACAAGAAACTGCAGGACGTAGAAATCAACAATATTCTCAGATTTTTGACCACCCTGGCCGACGCAGAGCGTACTACCGCACCACCACTAGAGGTAAAAGGATCCTCCGCCGCCTGGGTACCGCCGCAGATGGAAGATATTCCCCAGGGCAAGGAAGGTGATCTCATCCGTTACGGCGCATTGCTTTTGACAGATACGTATGTGCAGCTTGGCAATGGGGCAAAAAATAAGAAAATGCGTTTTTCCGGAAATGGTTTGAACTGTACGAGCTGCCATCAGGATAACGGCACCAAGCAGTTCGGACTCCCCTGGATGGGGGTTAGCCAGATGTACCCTCAATACCGGGGCCGCGAAGACGAGGTGCAGAGTCTTGAGCAGCGAATTAACGGCTGTTTCGAACGCAGCCTGAACGGCAAGGCGATGGCAGTCGACAGCAAGGAGATGAAGGCAATGGTCGCTTACATAGACTGGTTGTCGAAAGACATGCCTAAGGATGTTTATGGCCTGGTAACACCCAAATTCGAAGGTCCAAACCGCAAGGCCGATGTGAAAAAAGGCGAAGAGGTTTATATTCGGTTCTGCATGTCATGTCATGGCGAAAACGGCAACGGTTATCAGTCAATGTCGGCCGGAAGTTCGGGCAGCCATGTCGCCCCGGCGCTCTGGGGACCAAACAGCTATAACAACGGAGCGGGAATGAACCGGGTGCTGACCAATGCGGCGTTTGTTCACAGCAACATGCCACTGGGAACAGTGTGGAATCATCCAGCCCTCACTAATGAAGATACCTACGATGTCGCCGCCTATCTCAGCTCCAAGAAGCGGCCGCAGATGAGCGGACTGGAAAAGGACTATCCGAAACTGGAGAAAAAAGCGGCGGACTGCCCGTATCCACCCTATGCGGATGATTTCTCACAGGAACAGCATCAGTATGGACCTTTTCAGCCAATAAAGGCAGCTAAGAAAAAGAAATAAGCAAGCCAGGACGCAAGGAGGCAGAGGAATCTCCTGATAAATTGTACCGGGGCAGCCAGGACGCGGACGTCAGAATCGACGTGTCCTGGCTTGCACCACGATTCGAGTTCCCTGCCTCCCTGCCAATACGGTTCTTGCTCAGCTGCCTATATTGGTCTGGACAAGAAATAGTGATATAACTGAGCGCCTTCTTTACCTGCCTCGTCACACCAGATCAACCATCAGCAAGGTCCCCCTCAGATCATCCAGCGCATTCACCGCCAGCAGGTCGCTATCTGTCACTATCTATAAAGGCGATCATCGTGGTCCCGATATCTGTCCTGTCTCCTGTCATGTTTCTTGAACCTGACCTCTCGGGGGTAGCGGTCTCTTGGCAATTCGGCCCAAGGCCCACGCCTTGACTTCGAGTAGTACCACCTGCCGTTTAGGTAATGATAATGGAAGTCACTGTAAAAATAGTACGGTTCTACGTCCAACACCACGACCGGCGGAAGAAGGGGGGCAATTATTACTCCACCGGAATGGTGGCCCCCCCGCCCTCCTGGCACCACGACACAGGCCGTCAGCAATGCCCCGGCAATAAGCGTTGAAATCAATATCCTTTTCATATTGCCTCCTTTATTGAATCTTCAACATTCGCAACTTTACGTAAGCACTGGGGTTTCACAGGGCACACAACTCTTCCATCACCCTGGAAAAATGTTCCAATCATTCTGTTTTCCTGCTTCGCGCCCGCTTTTTCTCGTCCATGATCCGTTCCAGTTCAGCACCATCGACAATCTCCTGCCGGATCAGGATGTCGGCCAGGGTCTCTATCTGCGGCCAGTTGGTCTCAACCAGTTCGCCAGCCCTTTTGGTGGCTTTATCGATCCAGACACGAACCTGACGCTCCACCACCTCCCGGAAAAATTGAGGATTGACGTTGTGGGTCAGGGTATCGGTATGGACAAAACCCAGCTCATCGTCCATCCCCAAATTGGTGATGGCGAGATAGGCTTGATGTGTCGCCTCCTCAAGGTCACTGGCCGCCCCGGTGTCCATGCCCTTGGTGCCAAATTTTTTCATGCTGGCAATTCTTCCGGCCATGAGCACGCAGATGTTGTTGAACATCTCTTCTTTGGAAAGGTTGCTGGGAAAATCCTCAAAACTGTAGGAGATAAAACCCAGGGTCCGCAGGCGGGGGGCAATGGTGACCTGCTCTATTTTGACATCCGGGAGCAGGAGATAGGAGAGCACCGCATGACCAGCCTCATGGAAAGCGGTCTGACGTAGGTCTTCCTCCAGATTACGGATATGCTTCTTCTCGAGCTTGGAACCGTATTTGATAATATTGATCTGCTCGATAAGGATCTCTTCACTGATGCAGGCGAGGCCGTGGCGAATGGCATGGAGAGAGGCCTCCTTGCCGATGCGTTGCAGCTCATAGCCGTTCATACCGGAGATGTAGCGGACGACCTTGTCCACATCGATCTTGCCGTCATTGGGTTTTTTGAGGATCTGCTCGATAAAAAAACGCCGCGCCTCGCGGTCAAGCTCCGGCGTCTCAACAAAGATGTCGATGCGTTCAGGCTCGATGAGCAACTCCGGCACCTCCTCCCGGCTCACCGCCGTGACCACGGTGAACACCGACTCCTCGAGATCGTCGGAAAGCGCGTCAATCTCGAGAGCAAGTTGATCGGCTGGCACGCCGGTCAGCACCCCTTCCATCACGCCCTTGATGTCGATGCCATCCAGGAAAACAATGCTGGGCGCGTATTCACGTGCCTTGAGATACACCAGACGGATGTACTCAGAATCAAAAAGCTCGGTGCGGGACACATAGATGTAGGGCCGACCAGCCTCCCGGGCAAAGGCCTTTCCCAGCAGAGTTTTTCCGACCCCGGGCGGTCCAAACAACAACATGCCCTTGGGCATGCTGATGGAAAACTTCTTCACCAGCTCAGGTTTTTTCAGGGTATTGATAATCTGCTTCAAGACGGTTTTCGTCTGGCGGTTGCCGGCAATATCCGCAAAACCGATCTCAGAAAACTCGATGGCCGGCCGTTCGCTCCGCAACAGCCCTTTGCCCCGGGGAAGCACACGGGTTTCCGCCCTTGCCAGACTGAAGACAAGGTTTTCTCCTCTCTGATACTCCTTCCAGGTCAACTCCACGGTCTGATTCTTCTTGTAGAGCCGGGGCAGAAGCTGATCTCCGGACTCAAAGAGCTTGCACAATGAAGCTTCGGCCTTCTTAGTCAATTTGAAGATGAACCGGGCTGGAGAGGAGGTCAATTGCCGCAGGCTACGGGTTATCTTGAAGAGTACCTCATCGGGCAGCTTCTGCTTCACCTTTTTCGCAGAGATCGTAGGTCCCAAGGAGAGAACCAAAAGGGCAACCAAACCTTTGAGGTCAGGGAAATCGAGTCCGATACCCTTGTCCCGGAAATGTTCGGCCAACTGCAATAATGAGTCCGTGCCGATGCGAACCATGGCGTTTATGCCCAGCCGATTAAAGAGAATGATATAATTTTGGGCCAGGGTGGCCAGGAGCTTCGGGGCAATAGCCGCCTGGACGGTCTCATCTCCCACCTTCTTTTCCTTGGCAATGGCATCCATGATCAGCCCCTGAGCCCGGGCCTTGCTGTGCTGGAAGGTATCCTGAAATTCCTTGCCCTGGTAAAGGGTGCTGCCAAGGGCAGAAGTGAAGATGAAGATCACCCCACGGCAGTTGATGCCACTCTCCGGATCATCTTTGGTTATCAGGTCGAGCAGCGCCATCTGCAGTTGAGTGCTCGCCATTTCAATGGCCTCAAAAAGGATAATGGCACGGGGAGTGGCGCGGAGAAAACGGAGCAGCTCGCCTTCCTCACTCTCCTGGTCGCCCATCTGGGGACCAAGGAGAAGGTCGCCGCTTTCCGGATCGCCGTAACGTTCCAGATCAAAATGTTTGAACCCCTTATACTCCTTGAGCATGCTGCAGAGCACCCGGGCCAGGTAAATCTTGCCCACGTCCGGTGGGCCGAGGAAGGTAAAGATCGCCTTGGGCTCCGCTTCCTTGGGCGGACGGAAATCCATGTGAATAAAGGCGTCGACCACCTCGTCGATGGCGCCATCCTGATCAAGAACAATCTTTTTCAGTTCTCTGCGGATGGTTTCAAATTTTTGGAGTTGATTTTCTTTTGCTTCAGAAGGTGACAAAGGCATTCTCCCTCAAGGGTTTACCGGCAAAGGGTGACAGGTTTTTGCTTTTTCTCCACCGATATTACAGCCACATAAAAAACATTGGGGATAGCAAGAGACAGCAGATCTCGCTGCCTCTTCAACGTTCCATCCGGATTCGAATAAATCCTCAATGGCAACAATGTTCAGGTAGATGATGGAGAGACACCTCGAACCGTTATGATTCCCCACAACTTTCCCCCCACTTTTCTAGAAAAAAACAACCTCATCTCGCCGATACCACCACATCACCTGAGGCCTTCGACTCATCCATGATAATAATCGCAGAATGACAACAACAAAATTGATTTGCACCTCAGAGAACTACTGCTTCATAATATCTCAAATCACATTGTTAATTGCCTACCTGTTTAAGTTGCATTGCCTCATACTCTTTAGGGTAATGCTCTTTCATACAATCAGGACAAATATTAAGAGTGACATTATCCTGCTCTAACAATCTTGTATCACCCCGATTTTTTTTGCAATAGCTGCATAACGGAAGAAGACTTCGCAGTTTTTTTACTTCCACATGTACTTGTTGAAGTTCTGCCGTTCTTTGTTTGACCAGAAGTTCCAGATCGGCATTGAGCTTCAACAATTTATCCTTCATATTGCCGATTAAAAAACCAGCAACGCCCCCGACAAAAAAGGGGATAACAAACAAAGTTAACTTTGCCTCAATATTTGTGCCTTGCTTTATATTTATAAACATAAAAAAAGGCACAAGGAGACAACCGATAAAAGCAAATTTGACTTTAAAAAATCTCAAAATCTGCATAACATTTTGTCCTCTTCTGAGATTCTCCAGCGTACTCTTCCTCTCACAACAAAAAATGTTTGCGAGGAAAATAAAATGCTGCCAAGATGGCAGTATCGCTTTTCGCTTAGGATTTATAATATTTCAGTTGCAGCTCTGCAAACCCGTTTCCTCATTCAACGTCGAGGCAGAAGTTTCAGTCTTTATACCGCGTTGTCGAGTAGCAGCTTACCCTCTTATCATCCAACCAAGCAGCGAGCCGACCTCACCCCCCACTCTTCACACCCAACCATAAAAAGAGCCACAATACAGCAAGTTGAGAGTTAACGCTTTCCTGTTGACAGGATTATATATTATCATTTCAACATATTACAAGAGAAATCATAACGAAGCCCAAACCTGTCTATAAAAATGATAATATCCGTTCAATCCGGAAGGACGGTTAACCATGCGCAATAGACACCTCTTCGCAACCTGTTTATTTATCTATTATAGATTGATTTTCGACATTCGCTTCAGCCTGTGACAGCCGCATTGCAGACCTCATCACTCCCGAGTAACCATCAACAATTGTCCATTTTCATGGACATCCAGGGAGGATGACTCACAAGAAACAAAAAGATTGAGCAAGGGATTTCAAAAAAGTAAAATTCCTTGACAATACAGTCGATTTGAGCCGAGAATTAAACATCGGACAGGAGAGACAAGACGGACGGGAAAGAGAAACAAATAAAGATCACCAACCCAAATGGAAGTGGTAAATATTTCACACATCCATTTGGGTTGGTGAAATATAAGTTTTTTCTAAAACTCGTTAACAGTACAATATGATTAGCAGAAAGGAGAATGTCATGAATGATTTCGCATGCAAGTTTTCGCAGTCTGCTCTATTGATTTGTAGCATGTTCTTTATACTCCTTAGCGGTGCCATGGCCGCGGAGCCCACCTACAAGGAGGGCGAAACGATTTTCATCGAAACAGGTGTAGAAGCCCCGGACCGCAATCCGACCTGGTACGCATCTATGGTTGCCAAACCGTATGCGCCAGTATTTGAGATGTTGGCCACGCAAGGTACCCAGGGGCGTTATTATCCATATACTTATCCCGTGACGCTAAAAGACCTTGTACGGTTCCACGGTCATGATTGCGAGGGGACAACGACTGCCGCAAACTCTGCATGGGTGGCGTTCAAGATACTCTTTCCAGACGGCATTATAGACCGTAGTGTGCTCTGGGGAATAAGTGGCACATCTCCCTGCTGGTCAGATGCAGTCGCTTTCCTGACCGGTGCCCGCCTGCAATACGGCAACCTAGGTTTCTTCAAGGACAAACGATATAGTCATGCCATCATACTGTACCGTGAAGATACAAAAGTCGCTGTGCTTGCAACATGGAAAGAAGGCATCAACAATATTCCCGGCGAACCTGTCATGTTGCCCGGCAAAATTACATGGAAACCCAAGGTCACCATGAAAGAAGTGGAGGCGCTCAAAGCGGTAGTGAAGAAATCCGGCGGCAAACCGCTGCCTTACCAAGTTGATCAGATGCGCTACCAGCAATGGTTACATGTCAATGATATCTTGGGCCATCCTCTGGAGGAGAGTTATCAGGCAAAAGTCATAGAGAACTTCAAATGGGACGAGTGGATCGATCCTGCAAAGACTATCAGCAAGTCCCACGAACGTAGCGATACACGCCTGAAAAACTACCCATATCGAAATAAACCCATTGAGTCACCTGCAGAAATGGACAAGCTCTGACACCATTGCCACTGGCCCGTTAGAGCTTGTCAACTGGCAGCACAGATCTCAACAGGTAAAATTTTCCATTAATCCTGTCCCTTTTTTTGGAGTTAAGAGCCAACAAGGCTCCATGTTTTCTGATTCCGCCCAATACCGACAGGAGCAAGACAATGATTTGGCTAAAGGATAGTCCTCCCGAAGAGTTGCCGTCACGGGCTCGCTGGCGGAGGGTTTTGCACGAAGTGATCTTTGAGGCCGACACCCCGGCGGGGAAGGGGTTTGACATATTGCTCATCGTCAGCATCCTGGTAAGCGTTGCAGCGGTGATGCTTGACAGTATCAACGCAATACAGTCGCTGTATGGCAACCTGCTCTACCGGATCGAATGGTTTTTCACCCTAATCTTCACCGCCGAGTACCTTTTGCGCCTTCTGAGTGTCGGCAGACCATTCAAATACGCCGTCAGCTTTTACGGGGTGGTCGACCTGCTGGCGATCATTCCCACCTACCTCAGTCTGTTCCTGCCGGGAAGCCAATATTTGCTGGTCATCCGTATTCTCCGCATCTTGCGCATATTCCGTATCCTCAAGCTGGTCCCTTATCTCGGAGAGGCGCAACTCCTCATAAAAGCGCTGCGGATGAGCGGACGCAAGATTGCCGTTTTTCTCTACACAGTGTTGACCCTGGTGGTCATCTTCGGCTCACTGATGTACGTCATCGAGGGTGGGGAGCACGGCTTCACCAGCATTCCACGCAGCATCTACTGGGCCATCGTCACCATGACCACTGTCGGATATGGCGACATCTCCCCCAAAACCGGTCTTGGCCAGGCGCTGGCATCAATCGTGATGATTTTCGGCTACGGCATCATCGCCGTACCGACCGGCATTGTGACCGTGGAGATGTCACAGACCTTCGGCCGTAAGGTGTCAACCCTGGCCTGCTCAGAGTGCAGCGCCGAGGGTCACGATATCGACGCCCGCCACTGCAAGTTTTGCGGAGCTCCATTGTAATAACGAATCCGCCAGGGCCCGTATAATGACACAATGCACCAGAGCAAGAGAAAAATCGGAAGGGACGTAGATGAAAGCAATGGTATTAAATGAACTCTGCAATCTCGAAGAAAATCATACGCCACTGGACCTGATGGAGCTGCCCGCTCCTGTCCCCGCGCAAGGTGAGATTCTGGTGAAAGTTTCAGCGTGTGGGGTTTGCCATACCGAACTGGATGAAATTGAAGGTCGAACACCCCCTCCGTATCTGCCAATTATCCTTGGTCATCAAGTGGTTGGCCGGGTCGAGGCAACCGGCAGCAAAGCCAACACCTTCAGGATCGGAGATCGAGTTGGCATCGCCTGGATCTACTCTGCCTGCGGCAGATGCACCTTCTGTCTGGCGGGCAATGAAAATCTATGCCCGGACTTCAAAGCGACGGGCAGAGATGTCAACGGCGGCTATGCCCAATATATGAGCGTTTCCCAAGGCTTTGCCCATCATATTCCTCAAGGCATTTGCGATTCCGAGGCAGCTCCGCTGCTCTGCGCCGGAGCTATCGGTTACCGATCCCTCAGTTTGACCGGCCTTAAAAATGGGCAGAATCTTGGCCTGAGCGGATTTGGGGCTTCCGGCCACCTCGTTCTCAAGATGGTAAGACATCTCTACCCGAAAACACAAGTCTTTATCTTTGCCAGAAACACGCAGGAGAGAGCATTTTCCCTGGAGCTGGGCGCAGTCTGGGCCGGGGAGTTTGCGGAGGACTCGCCGGAGAAACTGCACTGCATCATCGACACCACTCCGGTCTGGGCACCAGTGGTTGAAGCCTTAAAGAATCTGGAGGCCGGAGGAAGATTGGTCATCAACGCCATTCGCAAGGAAGAGAGGGACAAAGACTCTCTTCTACAAATAGCCTACCCTACCCATCTGTGGCTGGAAAAGGAGATCAAGAGCGTCGCCAATATCAGCCGCAGAGACATAAGCGAGTTTCTGGCCCTGGCTGCTGAAATGGGTATCAGGCCCGAGATTCAGGAATTCACTCTGGAAGAGGCAAACAAGGCCTTGCTTGAACTGAAGACGAAAAGGATTCGGGGAGCAAAGGTTTTGAGAATAGCTTGACCAGAAAAACTCCGCCACTTGGCAAAGCGCCCCGCATCATTCCGGCTCCCAACTCCCCCTTGCACCACAATCACCATCTTTTTTCACCAAATCCTCTTTTTTCAATGCTTCAACAGGTCTGCTTCAGTATAATAATTAACTACACAACTTTTTACGCTGATTACCCAGGAGCCTTGGCCATGATTTACGTCGGCATTCTTTCAGATACGCATCTAAACAGCTGTACAGATTCCTTTCGCAGACAGGTCGAGAAGGTCTTTGCAGAATGTACTATTATTCTCCACGCCGGTGACCTCTCTGACATCTCCGTCCTCAATGCCTTCAGCGGTAAAGAAGTCCATGCGGTCCATGGCAACATGTGCAATATGGGGAGCCAACAGCTTCTGCCGAACAGCAAATTGATCACGGTGAGCGGCTACCGCATCGGACTTTGCCATGGCGCCTGGGGGCCGAGGCCCACCATTGAAGAACGGGTATGGACCATGTTCCCCCAGGCCGACTGTATCGTCTACGGTCACAGCCACAAGGCGGTCTGCCATAAAACAGGGGCCATCCTTTTCATCAACCCTGGCACCTTCCAGAGCACCGGCCCCCACGGTTCTCCCGGCACCTATGCCATCCTCCAGATCGACGAATACGCCGATAAAGATAAGGCCCTGCAGGCCACCATCTACCAAGTACCGAATCTGCCATGACCCAGACTGTCAAAATCACCCCCATGCTCCAGCAGTACCTTGAGATTAAACAAGGACATCCAGACGCCATTCTCTTTTACCGGATGGGGGATTTTTACGAGATGTTCTTTGAGGATGCCATTGTCGCCTCCAAGATACTCGGCATCGCTCTTACCAGCCGCAACAATAAGGACGAGGCCAACAAGGTTCCCCTGTGCGGCTTTCCCTACCACGCGGCCCCGACCTATCTGGCCAAGCTGATCAAAGCGGGTCGGAGGGTGGCCATCTGCGAACAGATCGAAGATCCGGCCTTAGCCAAAGGCATTGTCAAACGGGAGGTGATACGGGTGGTCTCTCCGGGAGTGGTCACCGATGCCCAGCTGCTGGACGACAAGAGCAATCTTTACGTAGCAGCCATCAGCCGCCAGGAGCAGGCCAAGGCCGTGACCTATGGACTCAGCTTCCTTGATCTCTCCACCGGGGAATTTCTGGTCGGTGAATTCCGGGACGACTCCGCCCCCGGCGATCTGATCCTCGACCAACTGACGAGGATGGCGCCGGCGGAGTTGCTGGTCAGCCACGACCAGGCCAGGGTTCTGGCCCCGCTGCTCCAGACCGCTCAGACTCTGCTGCCTGGACTTTGCATCACTGAACGGCCAGAATCCCTGTTCCACTTTCCCAGCTGTGAGGAGCTGCTGACCGATCATTTCCAGGTGCTGAACCTGGCAGGTTTCGGCTGCGGGGCCATGATCCAGGGAATCATCTGCGCCGGAGTAGTGCTCGACTACATTCGCGAGACTCAGAAGAGCGAACTCGATCATATTGAGACCCTGCGCCCCATAGACCTGGATGCCATCCTCCAGATTGACGAGTCGTCCCGCCGCAACCTGGAGCTGACCCAGACCATCATCGGCACCCGACGCGAAGGCTCACTGCTGGCCGTGCTCGATCAGACCTGCACCCCCATGGGCGCCCGCCTGCTGCGCCATCACCTCCTCTTTCCGCTCCAGGATGTGGCCCGGATTACAGCCAGACTGGACGCGGTCGGCGCGCTGCTCACGGACAGCACCCTGCGCCAGGAGTTCCGGGCGCAACTGGCCACCATCTATGATCTTGAACGGTTAAACAGCCGCATGGTGCTGGGCAATGCCAATGGCCGGGACATGCTGGCCATGCGCCAGTCACTGGCCATACTGCCTTCCATCAAAGGGCTGCTGGCACAATGCCGCGCCGCACGGCTCCTGACCATCGGCGCCGAGCTGGACCCTCTGGAGGAGCTGCACCAGCTGCTGGCAGACGCCATCCATGAGGATGCCCCCATCACCCTGCGCGACGGCAACCTGATCCGCCCAGGCTACAACCAGGAACTGGACGAACTGGTTCACCTGCTCCGGGACGGCAAGCAGATGATTCTGGAGCTGGAAAACCAGGAGCGGGCAGCAACAGGCATTGCCAAGCTCAAGGTTGGGTTCAACAAGGTTTTTGGTTATTTCATTGAGGTCAGCAGGCTGCAGGCTGAGCGAGTACCCGAACACTACATCCGCAAACAGACCCTGGTGAATGCCGAACGCTTCATCACCCCGGAGCTGAAAGAGTTTGAGGACAAGGTGATGGGAGCCCAGGAGAAACGGTTGGATCTTGAGTACCAGCTCTTCACCCAGATCCGCAAACGACTGGCCACCGAGAGTCCGCGCCTGCTCAAGACCGCGCAGCTGCTGGCCCAGGTTGATTTTTTTGTATCCCTTGCCGAATGCGCACAGCGTTATCACTATCGGAGGCCTGACGTGAACGACGGCGAGGCCATTGTCATCAGCGAGGGCAGGCACCCGGTGATTGAACGCTCTCTGCCCCGCGGAAAATTTGTGCCCAACGATGTCGCACTCGACCAGGAATCCCAGGAGGTTCTGATCATCACCGGCCCCAACATGGCCGGCAAGTCAACGGTGCTGCGGCAGACCGCACTGATCGTGCTCATGGCCCAGATGGGCTCCTTTGTCCCGGCCGACAGCGCTATGATCGGGGTGGTTGACCGCATTTTCACCCGGGTCGGGGCCATGGACGATCTGCGGCGCGGCCAATCCACTTTCATGGTGGAGATGAACGAGACCGCCAACATCCTCAACAACGCTACCGAACGCAGCCTGGTAATCCTCGACGAGATCGGCCGTGGCACCTCAACCTTTGACGGCCTGGCCATTGCCTGGGCCGTGGCCGAGGATCTGGTCGCCAAAAACAACAAGGGGGTAAAGACTCTCTTTGCCACCCACTATCACGAGCTCACCGATCTGGCCCGCACCCAACCCCGGGTCCGCAACTATTCTATTGCCGTGCGGGAATGGAATGACACCATTATCTTTCTCCACAAACTGGTAGAGGGCGGCACCAACCGCAGTTACGGCATTCAGGTGGCCGCACTCGCCGGGGTACCAGCCCGGGTCGTAGCAAGGGCTGGAGAGATTCTTGCCAATATCGAGACAGGGGAGCTGGATCCAGACGGTGCGCCCACCATTGCCCGGCATCGGGGCGAGAAAAAAGGCAAAAAGAAACAACACCCCAGCCAGCTCTCTCTCTTCGCCCCTCCGGCGGACCCCCTGCGTGAGTATCTGCAGAAGATCAAGGCTGACGCCCTTTCACCCAGACAAGCTCTTGAGGTTCTTTATGAACTGGAGACCATAGTTAAAAAATGAGCCCAAAAAACCAGCGACCATTTTGCCATCTCCCCAAACAGAAGCAGCAAAGAGACCAGCATATTTTCTTTTGCCATCCCGACAGCTTTTATGTATAGTTTGCCTCAATTGGTTAATAATACATTTTTTTTCATACATACGTCTTTCTTCTCAGAGCCACTGGTATTTTTTTACCACATACTAATCATGCCCCCTGACTAATGCGCCGTTTTATCGTCATTTCTCTACTTATCATTCTTGGCCTTCTGCAATTTACCACCCAGCCTCTTTTTTGTAATGAAAGAGTAGAAGGCAGAGAGGCCCCTGATAATAGCATTGCAGAAGGAAAAACATCTCACCAACGAGGCGATCTGGCAAAAAGTTTTAAACAGGCCACGTCCTATTTTACTGAACTGAAGAAGGACAAAGAACGGGTTGGCTCCAAAGAAGAATGGGATACCGCCAGCA
Source organism: Desulfocapsaceae bacterium (assembly GCA_028697885.1). Taxonomy (GTDB): domain Bacteria; phylum Desulfobacterota; class Desulfobulbia; order Desulfobulbales; family Desulfocapsaceae; genus UBA2270. The sequence goes on along the minus strand of JAQVER010000034.1, from coordinate 18,885 downwards.
AGAATTTTCAAAAAATTCATGATCGGCAGCCCAAATCTGCATACGCCGCCGCCAGCCTCTTCATGCTTGGCAGAATAACATACAGCAGATACCTGCAATTCCGTGATGTTGCTGATCTCGACAAATCCCTGAAATATTATCAGGATGTCACCACCCTCTTCCCCTGGCATCAACTGGCCGATGATTCCCTATTCACTCAGGGACGCATCCAACTAGAAGACAAAAAAGATCCACAGGAAGCCGCCAGGATATACGCCCGAATCACCTCAGAATATTACACTGGTGAACTAATGAGCAAGGCCACGGAAAAACTGGAAATCCTGGCCAGGGATTTCAACATCCCTCTGCCCCCGGCAGTAACAGCGGTGGTAGCGGAGGGTTCCCAACCCTCCGCGGGCAGTTCTCCGGCGGTAGATGTGAGCGAGCTTCCAAATGTCAAAAACCGCTCCTATGTCCTGCCGGTAAAATACTGGTCTTCCAACAATTACACCAGGATCGTGATCAACACCTCACGCCCGGTATCCTATAAGGAAGAATTACTGGAAAAGGTTGGAGAACAACCCAGACGCCTCTTTATCGATTTTGACAAGAGCTACATTGAACCCCAATACCGTGCCCCTATCCCCATCCAGGACGGACTGCTCCAACAGGTCCGTACCGCCCAGTTTTCCCCGGATACGGTTCGAGTTGTTCTCGACATCGAGTCCATCAAAAGTTACAAGATCTACAGCCTTCCCGACCCTTTCAGGGTTATTGTTGACGTACATGGACAAAGCAACTCCGCTGATGTAGCCGTCGTTGACAAATTGACACCGCCAGAGAAACAGGGCAAGGATGACATAGTATCACTCGAGCCAGGGATTGTGAAAGAGCGACCAAGGGCCAACCTGGATACGACAGACGATCAGAATGCGCCGATTCTTATCCTGCAGGATTACAAAAAGAACAAACTCTCTGCAAAACCCAAGGAACCTGCTCCGGAACTCAACGCTCCTCTCACCTCCCCGGCACTCTCCCTGGCCCAGCAACTCAACCTTGGCGTCCGCCGTATCGTGCTGGATCCCGGTCATGGTGGAAAAGATCCCGGCGCTTCCGCCTTTGGCCTGAAGGAAAAGGATCTCGTACTGCAGGTGGCAAAAAAACTGGCCGCCAAACTCAAAAAGGAGATGGGATATGAGGTCATTCTTACCCGAAACGACGACACTTTTATCTCTCTGGAAGAACGAACCGCTATTGCCAACACCAATGGCGCCGACCTCTTTATCTCTCTGCACCTCAATGCCCATCCATCAGCAAAGGTCTATGGCTTTGAGACCTATTATCTCAATCTGAGCACTGATAGCGAGGCGATTCGTGTGGCCGCCTTAGAGAATGCAACATCGACTCATCAATTAAGTGACTTGCAGACCATTCTCTCCGATATCATGAAAAACTCTAAAATTGATGAGTCCTCACGTCTGGCCGAGAAAGTTCAGGGTGCGCTCTCCTCCGGACTGACGGGCAGGAAGTACCGACAAGTAAAAAGTCTCGGGGTAAAACAGGCTCCATTTTATGTCCTGATCGGTGCGGAAATGCCCGCAATCCTGATTGAGATGGCGTTTCTCAGCAACAAGACAGACGCCCATCAAGTAAAAAAAGGAGGCTATCAGGATGCCTTAGCTGCGGAAATCGTCCATGGGCTACAGAAATACATCCGTACAATAACCGCCAGCCTTTAAGGCCAGAACAGATCTCCAGCAAACAATGAAAAACAATGGCCCTAATGATCCGCAAAACATCGCCACCCTGCTTTCCGGAATAACCGACGAACAGGGCTGGAGGAAGCAACTGGATCTTCACAGCCTGTTTCTCCATTGGGATAAACTGGTGGACACAAGTACCAGCACTCACGCCCACCCTTTGAAGATCGTCAACAATATTCTCTGGCTTGAGATTGCCAACTCCGCCTGGATGCAGCAATTACAATTCCAGAAGATCCACCTGCTTGAGATCTTGAACAAAACGCTCCGCATCTCCCGCCTGGAAGATATCAGATTCACCCTGATCAACAGCCACAAGACAGAAGAACCTAACAAACAGAGGGTTCGTTTTATCCAGCCCAGTCTCGCCGCCCAGGAATCCTTCGAGAAGCAGATTACCATCATTGAGGATGAAAAAATCAGGGATTCCCTAATGAGCCTCTGGTATCTGTCCCACTCCTGCCAGAAAAGCTGACAGATTCATTGCCCGAGAAAGGACTTGACCAGGATTACATCTATCCATTATCTTGCATGAATTACTTTCATTACATCTTCATGCTGACCATCGGCCAATGCTTTATTTTACTGGTCAACCTCTTTGCGGGAATTTTTACTCATGCTCTATAACACAGTTCTAGAGGCCATTGGCAACACCCCTCTGATTCGGATCAATCGTCTGTGCCCCAATGACAAAGTTCGGCTGTATGGAAAGTTGGAATCTGCCAACCCGGGCGGCTCGGTAAAAGAGCGTATCGCCCTTGCCATGATCGAGGCTGGTGAAAAAAGCGGCGAACTCACGCCTGACAAGATCGTACTCGAAGCCACCAGTGGCAATACCGGAATTGGACTGGCTATGGTCTGCGCGGCCAAAGGGTATCGCTGCCTGCTGATCATGTCTGAGTCCGCTTCGCTCGAACGCCGCAAGATCATGCAGGCCTATGGTGCCGAAATCCTGCTGACTCCCGCCCATAGGAGCACCGATGGGGCCATTGAAAAGGCCTATGCCATGGCCCGTGAATACCCGGAACGCTATTTCCTCACTGATCAGTTTAATAATGAGGCCAACTGGCAGGCCCATTACACCGGAACCGCCCCTGAGATCTGGCAGCAGACGGAAGGGCAGGTGACCCATATTGTGGCCACCCTTGGAACCTCCGGCACGGTGATGGGACTGTGCGCCTGGTTCAGTGAACACCAACCCCAAGTGCAGATCATCGCAGTCGAGCCCTTTCTCGACCATAAGATCCAGGGGCTGAAAAACATGAAAGAGTCCTATCGTCCCGGGATTTTTGACAAATCAAAAGCCAGTGAGATCGTCAATATTAAAGATGAAGACGCCTTTCAGATGGCCAGGCTGCTGGCCCGGAAAGAGGGGTTACTGGTGGGGATGAGCAGTGGTGCGGCCATGTTTACCGCCATTAACCTGGCGAAAAAGCTAGAGGAAGGGTTCATTGTCACTCTGCTCCCGGACAGCGGGGAGCGCTACCTGAGTACTCCCCTATTTACACGCAAGCCACAGAGTTCAGAGAAGACATCTCAATTACGTTTTTTTAACACCCTGAGCAAGAAAAAAGAAATTTTCACGCCACAGACCGAAGGGAAAGTCACCTTTTATACCTGCGGGCCAACCGCCTACGAACCGCCCAATCTTTCCCTCTGCCGCCGGTTTATCGTCACCGACCTGATCACCCGCTATCTTGAAAGCAAGGGACTGACAGTGGATTCCTATATGAACTTCACTGATCTTGATGACAATACCATCGATGGCGCCAACAAGGCCGGAGTTTCGCTTTCCGAATTTACCAGCAAATACATTGAAGGGTTCATGGAGGCCATTGATGCCTTGGGCGTTAAACGGGCCACTGGCTACCCTAAGGCCTCAGAGCATGTCGCCGACATGATCGAGATCAGCCACGAGCTCATCCATAAGGGTTTTGCCTATGAGAAACATGGCTCCATCTACTTTGACATCTCCAAATTCAAGCGCTATGGTCGCCTGTCAGGCATTGACCTGAGCAAGATCCGCTTGGGCAGGACTGTTGATCTGGATAACTATGAAAAGGATAACCCCCGCGACTTCACCTTGCTCAAACGCTCCACCCTGGCAGAGCTGAAGAAAGGGATATTTTTTGAGACCGACTGGGGAAATGTGCGCCCGGGCTGGCATATCGAATGTTCGGCCATGTCCACCCGTTACCTTGGGAAGACTCTGGATATCCACACCAGCAGCCGGAATCTTATTTTTCCCCACCACGAAAACGAGATCGCCATTGCCGAGGCCCTGACAGGTAAACCTCTGGCGAAATACTGGCTGCATTCCGAACTGCTGCTGGTGGATGGCAAGATGATGTCGGCTGAGGCGGGGAACATGGTGACCCTCAATGATCTGATCCTCCGCGGATTCACTCCCCGCGAGGTGCGCTTCATGCTGCTTTCAGTCCACTACCGGAAACCACTGAATTTCTCTTTCAAAAGACTGATCAACGTCCGTACGGCCTTACGCCGCATTGATGAATTTACCTGCAAGCTTCTCTGTCTGCCGCCAGGCAAACCGCACCCTGAAATCGCCGCCTTTGTCTCCGCCATGACCGAACAGTTTTTTGAGGCCATGGATGATGACCTCAACGTCTCCAAGGGGCTGGGTGCCATCTATAAATTTATCAATATCGTCAACCCTATCCTCCACGTCAACCACCTTGACCATGATCAGAAAAAATATATTCTGGATAGTTTTAACAAAATCAATCAGGTCCTCCATATTTTCAGACTGAAGGGCTGCCCGCTGGCCCCGGCCGTGAACACCCTGATCTGCCGCCGCGAAAAAGCCAGAGCTGAAAAAGACTGGCAGGCCGCCGATGATGCGCGCGACGAACTACTGCGCCAGGGAATCCAAATCATCGATACGGCCACAGGACCGGTCTGGAAACCCCTTGACGACAAAGAGGAATAGTTCATCAACCGGGGGGAAGTTGAAAATAAAATTGTCCGTACAGAGATCCAGACGATCAACCTGAACAGCTCTAATAATTTACGGCAAAGAAGCCCCTTTTACCCTCTGCACAACCTGCCAAAGGCCCCGGGAATACTGCCGGATGACCAGAAGGCACGACCCTGCTTGTAATCAACGAACCAATATCCTCCCGGCTTCCGCTGGGCCGCCACAAAGATAAAAGGCTGCTCTTTGGAGAAACAGGGATTCAGATGGAGTCCCTTTTTATTCATTTCCGGTTCCATAAGCGACAAGGCCTCTTCCATGGTCGGTAATCGCCAGTCATGAAATCCGGCAAATCCTTCCTTGTTAAGCTTCTCAATATTGCGTTGCATGGTACGATTGGAGGCAATATCAAGCCCCGCCCGTTGCCACATAATTGCAGTCCGCTCGTCAGTTACGGTGAGGCCGTCACCATTATCCACCAGCGCGTTCTCAAACATTCCCTGAAGGTTGAGGGCGGAATCGAAAAAATTCCACTTTTTAATCAACGGTTCTATCAGATCATCGTTAATGAAGGCGGGATTTGCAGGAAGAATACATTTGTCACCACTGAATGGCTGAACACCCTGCCGGGGGAGAGTACCCATATCCTCAACCTCCCTGACAACATGAACAGGTTTTACATAGGCGTCGCCATCCGCCTCAACCACATTATGGATCAGCCATTCCTTGATAACACTGTTGATGGCATAGCTCTTTTCAAAAGCCGAAGAACTTCCCTGCTGCCGTACACACTCCTTAACCATCTCCACCGGAGCACCGATATCAGCAAGAACCTTGGCATGTTTCACCCCTCGCTCCATCAAACAGAGTTTGGGCTCACTCCCCCAGTTATCAATGAAAAAATAGCAGATCCGCTCACTGTTATTTCGTACCCTCTCCCTTCCACCCCAAGACTCAAAGGTCCCAAAACTAAGATCAGGAGTCATACCCCAGTCAATGGTTTTGATTGTTGAATCACTCATTGAAAGCCTCTGAAACATGCCCATAATAACCTCCTGAATATGGCTGCAGAATATGACAGCCTGATTGAACGTCATTGTTCAACAAAAACATTTCTGCTTTATTCTTTCCTGGTGTATTCTATAATCTACTTTCCAGACTCTCTACGCGATCAAGGCAAAAGATCTTAATTAATTATAGTTCTCATTCTTAAAATGTCCAAGAAAAAAAATAAAATTGTCACCAGCAGAGGATTCGCCCTGCCAACCGGCACCACGATCCTCAGCGAAGGTATTAATTTTTCAATCTTTTCCCGCCATGCCGAAGCAGTGACGCTGGTCATTGATCTTCCGAAAACGACAAAAGGACTCCGAGAACAGGTGCAATTCCCGCTGGACCCCAAGATCAACAGGACCGGCGACCTCTGGCATATCCTCCTCCAAACCGACAGGAACGATCTTCGCTACGGATATCGGATCAAAGGGCCAGTATCTCAAAAGACAAACGGCTTGGTGTACGACGAGGGAATTCTTCTCCTTGATCCCGAAAGCCATGTTCACCGACCTCGTATATGGGGCGAGACAATCTCAGACAGGGACTTACCCAGCTGCGGCATCATCAAACACGATTTCGACTGGCAGAATGATCGGCCTCTAAACATCCCTCTCGCCAAATCGATCATCTACGAGATGCATGTCCGCGGTTTCACACGTCATCCAAGTTCAAAGGTGACCCATCCCGGCACCTATCATGGTATCATGGAAAAGATCCCCTACCTGCAGGACTTAGGGATCACGGCGGTGGAACTGATGCCAGTTACCGAGTTCGATGAAAACGATAACATATTCAGAAATCCGGCGAACGGTAAACTGCTTAAAAATTTCTGGGGCTATAATCCCATCTCTTTTTTCGCCTTAAAATCTGGATATGCCGCAAATACCGTCCAGCACATCAATGAATTCAAGACCATGGTACTAGCTTTGCACCAAGCTGGAATAGAGGTTATTCTCGACATGGTGTATAATCACACCGGCGAGGGTGGATATGACGGCACCACCAGCAGCTTCAGGGGTATTGACAACAACATCTACTATCTGCTGGACAAACAGACCCAGGAATACCTGAACTTTTCCGGCTGCGGCAACACCATGAACTGCAACCATCCGGTAGTCAGAGAGCTGATCAGGGACTCTCTTCGCTATTGGGTCATGGAGATGCACATTGATGGCTTCCGTTTTGACCTCGCCTCTATTTTAGGGCGAGACACCTCAGGGCATCTCCTGGCCAATCCACCCATGATCGAGATGATCGCCGAAGACCCGGTTCTGCGCGACACTAAGATCATTGCCGAGGCATGGGACGCCGGTGGTCTCTACCAGGTGGGTACCTTTTCCACCGATGTGCGCTGGGCCGAGTGGAACGGCAGATTCCGTGATGATATACGCGCGTTCATGGCAGGCCATGAAAATACGGTGGCCAATCTGGCCACCCGCATTGCCGGCAGCTCCGACCTTTACCAGTCCAGCTCCCGCCATCCTTTTAACTCCATCAACTTCATAACCAGTCACGATGGTTTTACCCTCTATGATCTGGTAAGCTTTAACGAAAAGCATAATCAGGAAAATGGGGAAGAAAATCGTGACGGCGACAACCATAACATCAGCTGGAACAGCGGGGCGGAAGGCTCCACCCACAACAAATCCATTCAGGAATTACGACTCCGACGGATACGCAGCATGATTTTGATCATGCTGCTCTCCCAGGGAGTCCCCATGATCAACGCTGGCGACGAATTTGGACACAGCAAGAAAGGAAACAACAACAGCTGGTGTCAGGACAACAATACCAACTGGCTCAACTGGGATCTTGTGGGAAAAAACAAGGGGCTGCTCCGCTTTTTCAAACACTGTATTCAGCTGCGCAAAACCCATTCCATTTTTCAGCGGACAAGTTTTTTCAAACAGGGTGAAAACGAGCAATGTACCGGGGAAAATCTTGAGATCAGCTGGCACTCAACAAAGCCTTGCCTGGAGGATTGGTCTGCCGAATGTCACACTCTCGCCTTTCTCCTCCACGGCAGTAAATCAGCGAGCGACCAGAATGACCATTTTTTCATCATGCTCAACGGAGACAGGAAGAAAGAGGCCCTCTTCACTCTGCCGCAAGTACCGGGTAACAAAAGTCAGAGATGGTATCAGATCATCGACACCAGCCTTGACTCTCCTTATAATTTTCTTTCCCTGCAACAGGCCCCGTCCAAGATCCCTAAAACAACAATCAAGGTCAAACCAATGGGGGCCGTGGTCCTCCAGTCTCCTCTCTCAGCCATATAATTCTTGCATGATGCACACCCAATACTGAAGAAAAACTTTGGCAGTGCATTTTTCATATGGTATGTAGCCTTACTATATGAGAATCGGAAGCACCCCCTGTGGCGCCAAGCCATTTAATTCTATCATGACGATTAATACACAGAGATGAAACAGGGCAGACTACTTTTTCTTGGAGATTCCCTTCTAGCCGACTTTAACTGGCAGGAACGGATAACTCACTTTGAAGTCCTCAACATGAGTGTTTTTGGTGAAACCCCGCGGGGCCTTCTCCACAGACTGCCATCGATCCAGGAACAAGTCATTGATCCTCATATCATACTCATTATGACCGGCACCAATAGTCTTCTTATGGAGGACTACAATTTTACCGAAACCATACGACAAATTGTTGTGTCCCTGAGCCATTGTTACCCAACAGCAGAGGTTATTATCAATAGCCTGATTCCTCTTCAGATCCCCTGGCTGGACAAAAATGAGATGAAACGGATCAATAGCACCATGGAGGCCTTATCCCTGCAATCCGGTTGTTGTTTTCTCGATATGTATGCAAAATTCAATACCGGCACCGGTCTTTTCCAGGCGGATGGTATTCATTTCACCGAAAAAGGATACAACCTCTGGGCCAGATCAATCCTTGAATATATTGCTTTTCTGCTCGAAGATGACTAATTTAGTTTTTTAATTCGTCACGTAGCAATAATCACTCTTCTTCTCGAGCTGATATGATAACACTCTTTCACCATGAGGAACCAACCCATGAAGCAAAAATTTCTTAAATCAGTACTCTGCCTTTGTCTCTTACTCCCCGCCTGCAACAACCAGCAGGAAGGCACAACCAGCAACTCCACCGTGGAGAAAGCGACACCAGCAGCGAGCACAGATACCACCAAGGCAGCTCCGACTCCGGCGACTACTGCACCCCAGGGCAATACCGTCAGCGGAACCGTACTTGAAACCATGAATGCTGGTGGATACACCTATCTGCAAGTCGATACCGGCAAGGTCCAGCAGTGGGTTGCCATTCCTGAATCCAAGGTCAAGGCAGGTGACAAGGTCTCTTATTATGAAGGCATGGCCATGCCAAATTTCACCAGTAAGTCATTGAACAGGACATTTGATTCCATTATATTTTCTAATGGCCTTGTAGGCCAGGAAGCACCTCAGGTTGATCCTCATGGAATGGGCAGCACAATGAAAAATGACATGCCTAATCCACATAGCGCAAAAGCCGAAGCAGGTAAACCCGCAGAAGCTGATTCGTTTGCAAGCGCACTTCAAGCCGAATCCCCCCCTGCCACTATGCAGAATATGACGGCATCAGGAGGAAGCCTGGGAGCGATAGCCCCGTATACCGAGATCAAGGTGGAAAAAGCCGCGGGAGAAAATGGTTACACCGTGGCAGATGTCTTTACCAACAACACCAAACTTGACGGCAAGACCATTCGCGTTCAAGGCAAGGTGGTCAAATTCAGCCCCAACATTATGGGTAAAAACTGGATTCACCTCCAGGATGGCAGCGGAGACCCTTTAAAAAATACCCATGACCTGGTCATCACCACCAGCGCCGAGCCACCAAAAGACAAAGATGTCATCACAATAGAAGGAATTGTGCGGGCTAATAAGGATTTTGGTGCCGGATACAGCTATGTGGTCATTGTTGAAGAGGCGAAGATTATCCAATAAAATCCATGGATTTTTATTCCAATGCATATCGCCATCGTAGGCCCGGGAGCCATAGGCTGTCTGTTTGCCTCTCTGCTGTCCCTAAAAAAACAGAGTAACAAAGACAGCCTTCTGCTCCTTGACCATAACCGGGAACGGGCAGACCTGCTAAACAGGCAGGGGATCATCTACGAGACAGACCGTAAGCAGCGAACCATGGTTCCTGTCTCCGCAGAGATCAAGTCCCTGGCGCTCAAGCAGGTAGATGTTGTTCTCTTCTGTGTCAAATCTCATGACCTGCAAAGCTGTCTGCAATTTTATCTCCCCCTGCTCTCTCCCCAGGCCCTTCTTGTCTTCCTGCAAAACGGGATCGGCCATCTTGATATTCAGGAACAACTGAATCTTCCCACCACTCCGGCCTTTGCCAGTAGCTCCGAAGGTGCCACCCTGCTAGCCCCAGGCCATGTCCTGCATGCGGGCAGGGGCAGATCACATCTGGGTTTTCTCCAGAGCCCCACAGCCTTACAACAGCAGCAGCTGCAAGAACTTGCGCAGCATTTTCACAGGGCAGGCCTTGAGATCTCCCTCTCTCAAGATATTCGCAGCCAGCTCTGGGCCAAACTGTTCATCAATGCAGGGATCAATCCGCTTACTGCCCTTTACAACCGCACCAACGGCCAACTTCTAACCTCCTGCGCCGCCCGCGGCAGACTGAAGAATATTGTCCGGGAGGCAGAGGCTGTGGCCAGGGCCTGCGGAATCACCATTAATGTTGATCCGCTGCAGGCAACCCTTGCCGTCTGTAAAAGTACGGCCAAGAACATCTCCTCCATGCTTCAGGACCGGCGGAACAGGCGATCAACCGAGATTGATGCCATCAACGGCGCAGTGGCCAGAGAAGGAAAAAGGCTTGGCATCGCCACCCCATTCAACGACGAAGTGGTGGAGCAAATTAAGAAGATGGAAAGCGAATACAATTCAGGAACCATTACTAAATAGCCATTTCAGCCTTGGCCTTGTTCGACACGACAGCCATGAAGGGATGAGAAGCGACCGACTCCTTATGCCAGCCACAATCTTTCAATGTTGTAATTATTTTTTAAGTGATAGCGGAAACAAGGTGAGGATAGAAGCAAGATGAAGATCCAAAGCAGAGAGATTGGTTTTGACCTGGACGGAGTTATTGCCGATACCGCTGAAGCCTTTATCCGTCTGGCCTGCAACGAGCATGCCTTCTGCTCTTTTACCCTGGAAGAGATCACCACCTTCCAGGTGGAAGATTGTCTGAATATCCCCGTCCCGGTTGTGGAGGAGATATTTGAAAACATCCTCCGCGATTCTCTGGCAACGGGTCTGCAACCCATGGAAGGAGCAGTGGAGGTCATCTCGGAAATGACCTTATCCGCACCGGTAACGATCATCACCGCCCGCTCACTGCAACAGCCGGTGGAAGATTGGCTGCAACATTTTTTCCCCGCCTCGGTCTGCACCAATATTCGTCTGGTGGCCATGGGCCATCACGATGACAAGGCACGCTATATCCACAAGCACAAACTTCGTTATTTTATCGACGACCGGGCCGAGACCTGTCTGCAACTTGCAGATGCGGCCATCACCCCTTTTGTTTTTTCCCAACCATGGAACCAGGGGAAGCATGACCTGCAGAGCGTGGGGAGCTGGCAGGAGATCCACTCCATGCTGGCCCTTGGCACCTAATCGCGGTTATACCGACCCAGCATTTTTTGAAACAAAAGACTGACTTCGCGCAGAAGTGCAGAGATGCTGTGAAAAACTTTTTTTGGTTTTTCTCTACGACTCTGAGCCTCTGCGCGAGAAAGAAATTTATTAAAACCATACAGCCTAGGCACTCATGAACTGTCCTCACTGCCACACCGAGATCCCCATTTTTCGTAATCCGGTTCCCACCGTTGATATTATTATTGAGGTTGAGGAAGAGATAGTACTCATAAAACGACAAAACCCGCCTTACGGCTGGGCATTGCCGGGCGGGTTTGTCGATTATGGTGAGTCTTATGAAACTGCGGCACTTCGTGAAGCAATTGAAGAAACAGGCCTTACCGTGCAGAACCTGACTCAGTTCCACACCTATTCCGATCCCGGCCGTGATCCGCGGCAGCACACGGCCTCAACCGTTTTTATCGGTCAGGCCCAACACCAGCCACAAGCAGGCGACGACGCGGCAGAGGCCGAATTATTTTCAGAAAAAAATCTCCCTGAACTGGTCTTTGATCATGCCCGAATCCTGGCGGATTATTTCGCGGCCAAAAGAATCAAAAAATAGTCCGCAGGATCCAGAAGACAACAAGCCCCATACCTATGGAGCCATAGAGCATCAGTCAGGGGATACAATCACTGCCATATTTCCTGGCAATGAGCCCGAAGGTTGCCACCCCAACCACTCCGGAAGCGATTAAAATAAGCAGATCCTTCATCCCCTGGTATTACCCCCTGATCCGTACGTCGCTTTTTTTCCGCAGCCGGATGGACTTCGGCGTCACCTCAACCAGCTCATCATCATTGATATAGGCGATACAATCTTCCAAAGTCAGAGCCCGAGGAGGAGTCAGGATTACCGCCTCGTCCGATCCGGAAGCCCGCATATTGGTCAGCTTCTTGCCCTTGCCCGGATTAACCACCATATCTCCGGCACGAGAACTTTCGCCTATGATTTGTCCCGGGTACAGGGGCGCACCAGGATGAATAAAGAGTGTGCCCCGCTCCTGGAGATTGAACAGGGCGTAAGCAACCGCTGTGCATGGTTCTTTTACCAGCAATACCCCATTAAGCCTGTTTTTTATCTCACCGGCATAAGGACCATATTCAGCAAAGACATAACTCATCATCCCCAGGCCTTTGGTATCGGTCATGAATTCGGAACGATAGCCCAGCAGACCACGGGTCGGGATCTTGAAGACCATTCGCATCATCCCGCCATGACCGGTGTTCATTTCCTCCATCTGCCCCTTCAGTCTCCCCAGCTTTTCAATAACCGCCCCCTGATACTTTTCGTCCACGTCAATAGTAAGCGACTCGAAAGGTTCCATAATCTTACCATTTTCCTCTTTCATGATCACCTGTGGCCGGGTCACCTGAAGCTCATAGTCTTCACGGCGCATCTTCTCAATAAGGATGGAGAGATGGAGCTCACCACGACCGGATACCCGATAGCCGACCGCATCAGTCAGGGGCTCATAATGGAGCGCTACATCGGACAGGACCTCTCGGGCCAGACGCTCTTCAATATGTCTGGAGGTCACAAATTTCCCCTCTTTACCGGCAAATGGTGAATCATTGGGGATAAAATTCATGGAGATGGTGGGCGGATCAATGGCCACCAGAGGCAGAGGCATCGGCTTGTCCAGATCAGTAAAAGTCACCCCCACGGTCACATCATCCATACCGGCAACGGCTATAATTTCACCGACACCAGCGCTATCGATGGGTACCTTACCATCCGATTCAAAGCGATAGATCTTGGAGATCCGCACCGGCTTGATAGAGCCATCACGACGAGCCACTGCCAAGGGCTGATTAATGGAGATAGTACCATTAATCACCTTACCAATACCCAAACGTCCAAGATACTGGGAATAATCAATGGTGCTTATCTGCAGCTGCAAGGGAGCATCTGGCGAGCCGGTGGGGGCCGGGATGTGCTCGGTGATCATCTTGGAGATGATCTGCATCCCCATGCCGCCTTCTATCGGATCATCAGGATCTGCCATAGCATACCCATCCTTAGCCGAGGCATAAACAACGGGGAAGTCAAGGACATCATCCGGGGCATCGAGTTTGACAAAAAGGTCAAAGACCTGATCGAGAACCCAGGGACAGCGTGCCGCCGGTTTATCGATCTTGTTAATCACCACAATAACCGGGAGTTTATTCTCCAGGGCCTTTTTGAGGACAAAATAGGTCTGAGGCATGGGTCCTTCCTGGGCATCAACCAGCAGCAACGCTCCATCTGCCATACGGAGTACCCGCTCCACCTGGCCACCGAAATCGGCATGGCCCGGGGTGTCAATGATATTGATGGAAAAGTCTTCGTACTGATACGAGCCATTCTTGGCTGTAATGGTAATACCTCGTTCACGCTCCAGATCCCCGGAATCCATGAGCCGTTCAGCCACATCCTGATTATCACGGAACATCCCGGAATATTTGAAAAGCTGATCAACCAGTGTGGTCTTGCCATGATCAACATGGGCAATAATGGCCACGTTACGAATTTTTTCCTGTTTCATTTCCTCTTCCCTGACCCCTTGGATCAAAATAAAAAAAGCACCCGTAAAAAGACGAGTGCTTACCGATTATGACTCATGTAAACGCAATACAATGATGGATTCACAAGAACACAAACACACTTGGCAACAGTTTCAATTATTGCTGAAACCACAGATAGATAGGTCAACAAATGCTTCAACAAGCATGCAACTTACTGCTACTGAACAAACATCCCAGCACCTGTACTAGTACTCGCAAAAACTTTTTCTTATACCAGAGAAACGTTCACATTGCAAGGAAATAGCTAAAAGAGCGACAAAACCACCTACAAAGCAGCCAACACCTTTCTTCTGCTCTCCGCAGAACGACGCAGCACCGGCATTAATTCATCTACATAATCATAGACCTGGGCCTGTTTTCCGGCAGCAGGCCGCATGATCCGTCCCAGGACCTGAAGCAGTCGGCCTTCAAAGGTAATGGGTGTGGTCAAAAAAAGTGTACTCAACCCCGCGCAGTCAAAACCTTCACCGATGAGCTGCAAAGTAGCCACCAGAATCCGCAGGTCTCCACTTTGGACATTCGTAACAATCTGAGATCTCTGCTCAGGCGGGGTCTGGCCGGTGAGCAGTGCGACACTCTGGCCTCGCTGGGCAAGTTGTCCTGCTAGTACCTCACAGTGACTGACCCGATCAGAGACCACAAGCAGGACGCCGGTGGCGGCACTGCCTGCCGCCTTGATAATATCCTCGACAATTTGCAGATTTCTACCCTGATGAGAGGTAAGGGCGCTAATCAACGACTGATAATCACCGCGATAATGATGGGTAAAGAGTGTGGGCCGCCGGATCAGTTCAGGTTTAACAATGGCGCCCGAGGCCTGCAACTGGGCCTGATCGACTTGATGAATCCGGTCTCCCATGAAAATGGAGATCAAGCGGGTGGTTCCTTCATCACTCCTGAAGGCGGTAGCGGAAAGGCCCAACAGATAATGACAGTCAAAACGGCTGACCACATCGGTGAACAGGGCCGCCGGAACCCGGTGGCACTCATCGACAACGAGATGGCCGAACAAGGGCATCAACTCCTCCACCCTCTTACGGGCGCTGTTGACAATAGCGACGGTGACCGGCTGGATCTCCAGATGCGCATCGCCAATCAGACCGACACTCTGGCCGAGAAACTCCTGGGTCCGCTGCTGCCACTGGTACAACAGCTCTTTGGTATGAACAATAATCAGGGTTGGCTGCCTGCGGGCAGCAATAACGGCGAGGGCCATAACCGTTTTTCCGCTGCCGGTTCCGGCCTCAAGCACACCAAAGGAACGGCTTGCGACCTGACTCACGGCCAGTTCCTGATAAGGACGCAGGGAACCGCTGAAGGAAAAATCTACTTCCGCCAGCAAACGCCGTTGCTCGACTATCTGCGGTGATTCATCCATGTATTCCCGACAGAGCAGAATTGCCTGATTGGCAAATCCACGGGGAAACTGTAGACCAGTGGGAACCGGCTCATAATACTTCAAAAATGGCTGCAACTTCTTTCCCACCCAACGGCCATAGCGTTTTGCTGAGGTATATTTGGGATTATCAATGGTCAGCCGCTCTTTTATAGCCTTCTCAAGGGGAAGTGAGATACCGGTAAGCAAGCAGTTCGATGACACTGTCAGGGTAAGCATAGAAAACCATAAAGAAAAAAAGAGAGGGATCAAATCTCGGAATTGACGTTCGGTTCAAAAAAGAGTAAAAAAATCAAGATGATTCATTCTACTCTTTACGAATTCGTCAACAAAGAGGGGAAGAAGCAGTCACCCTAACCACACACATTCAACCCACTATCATTGACCGTGCCCAACACCCTCGTCCATATCGGCACTCAGGGGCCGCTAAACAGTATGTTCGGCAAAGGGGCAAGCCCCCAATGGATGCTGCTGGGATGCATTATCCCGGACATACCCTGGATTTTGCAGCGGATACTGAAATTTATTCCGGGCATTGACCCCTATGCCCTGCTGCTCTACAGTCTGAATCAAGCCAGTCTTTTTTTCTGCCTCTTCATGGCCGCAGCCCTTGCTTTGAGCACCAGAAGATTTTTACACATCTTTCTACTCCTCAGCCTGAACTGCCTTCTTCATCTGCTTCTCGACGCCACCCAGATAAAATGGGCGAACGGGGTCCAACTCCTGGTCCCGTTTTCTTGGTCCATGCTTCGTTTTGACTGGTTCTGGCCGGAACATATTTCCTACTATGTGGCGACACTGGCCGGCCTGCTCTTCCTGGCATTCAACTGGCGCAAAATAGCAGCCACAGATCTGGAAATCACACGCCCTACGGCAGGAAAAACAACAATAATAGCCTGCCTCCTGCTCTTTTACAGTGCCGGCCCTTTTCTTTTTTTCAAACAAGCACTGGCCGCAGACAATCATTTCTGTCGCACCCTGATGGGTCAGAACGACAGAGCAGGTAAGAACATAGAACTTGACCGCGTCATATTTTTCAGTGAAACGAAGAGCGTCAGACCATTCAGCGGAGAGGTCTTCACCCTGCACGGCCCACTCCCTGACACCAGCGGCCTCATCTCGGTTCAAGGATATTTTATCGATCCCGACACTATCCAGGTAACAGGATTCCACCAGCATAACCAATATAGGACAGTGACTACATTCATTGGACTCCTGCTGATCGCAGCCTTATGGTTTCAGTCCCTGACAGTTAGGAGCCGCACGAAATAATCTCTTTATCTCTGAGCATTTCGTGCTTTCACCATTCAGATGACAGTTTATTGCATACAACGGCCCAGGAAATTTGGACACCACCAAGACCCCTCATCAACAAGGAACCAACCATGATTCGTTCTGCCTTCTGCTTCCTGTTTCTGCTCAACCTTCTGCTGCCAGGCCACCTCTCTGCCTCAGCCAGAAAGATGATAACCCTCACCGTCCCGGACAGTGTCTTGAGTCAGGCTCTGGACAAATCCCTGCCGATTTCCGTCGACACTGAATCGAGCACTCTGAGCGGGGCCATCACCATTGTCAAAATCAGTAATCTCCAGATACACAATCAAGGGATTGCCTGCCGTATTGCCCTCCAAGGAAATGACATGCACCTCAACACTGAGATTGGCGGACATGTCATCAAACTCAAGGTCGGCTCCCTGCAACTGGACCTCCAGTGCAACGCAGTCCTGCGTTTTGATCCCACCAGACAGATGCTCTATGTCAAACCGGTCATCAGCGATCTGCAGGCGTCATCCACCGCCGCCCAAGGTGACATTGACGCCCTGCTCCTTGCCTTCCTGAACAATCGTGAGTTTCCGGTGAAGATGCAGCAGATGGAACCGCTCATTGCTGAAACCAGCGGCAAGACAATCAACATCAATATGAATATTGTGGGCATCCACACCCAACAAGGAGTCCTGCAATTTGACATCATCCCCCAGATTCAGAGCACAAGCCATAGGACAAGAAAGAAACAAAAGGACTCTTGAGACACCGTCCGGGGAGACTTTCCCTCTTCAGGTAAAGGGATTTTTTTCTTATTCCTGCTCACTTTCCGCGTAATACTGGACAATAGTATTGACCAGATCCGGGATGGTAAATGTTTCCGGTTGCACATCAACAGTCAGACCATTGTCGGTTATGGTCTTGGCCGTAACAGGACCGATGGCTGCAATCTTCACCCCATGCAGCAGCCCTTTGAGCTCTTCCTGGCTGGCAGCATCAAGCATGGTGAGGAAATGAGTAACGGTGGAAGAACTGGTAAAGGTAATCATATCCAGTTTTCCGCCTTCCAGCTCAGCCCGTAATTCCTCCTTACAGCCTTTTGGCGGGACATTCTGATAAACAGGCGCCACAGTTACCTGAGCGCCAGCCCCACGCAGAGTCTCGGGCAGAAACTCACGAGCCTTTAGCGCTCGCGGAATCAGGATATTTCGTCCCTCAACCCCAAAGTCAAGAAGACTCTCGGCCAGCCCCTCAGCAGTATAGACGGCAGGAATCAGATCAGCGACAATACCATAGTGCAGCAAGAAGTCGGCAGTTGCCTTCCCCACGGCCGCCACATCCGGCCCTTTCAGGCTTCGAGCATCGAGCCCTTTCGCGTACAAGCGATCAAAAAAGTATTGCACGGCATTGATGGATGAAAAAAGGATCCAGTGATACTCGTTCAGACGCTCCAGCTCCTCATCGAGCACAGTATACGACTCCAAAGGCTCCACCTGAATGGTCGGATATTCAAGACAGTCAGCCCCATATCCCTCCAAGGCAGCCACAAGCTCCGAAGCCTGTTCCCGCGTCCTGGTCACGGCAATCCGTTTCCCGAATAAAGGCCTCTTCTCAAACCAGTCGAGGGTATCACGCAGGGCCACCACCTCGCCCACAATAATCAGGGCCGGCGGCTTGATCCCCTCTTCCTCCACACGGCCCACAATGGTCTCCAGGGTCGCTACCACCGTATGCTGTTCCGGCGTGGAGGCCCAGCGCACAACCGCCACAGGGGTCTTGGGATCGCGGCCGTTCTGAATCAGATTATTAACGATAATAGGCAGGTTTTTGATCCCCATATAGATAACCAGGGTCCCGGCGCCCGTGGCCAGCTTCGACCAGTCGATATTGGAGTTCTCTTTACCGGGCTCCTCATGGCCGGTGATAAAAGACACAGAAGCAGTATAACCCCGATGGGTGATGGGAATTCCGGCATAGGTAGCTGCCGCCGTAGCCGAGGTCACCCCGGGCACAACCTCAAAAGGAACCCCAGCCTTGACCAACTCTTCCAGCTCTTCACCGCCTCGACCGAAGATAAAAGGGTCACCGCCCTTGAGCCGAACCACAGTCTTACCGGCAAGGGACCAATCAACCAGCATCTGGTTGATCTCTTCCTGGGTATGAGTATGCTTGGTTCCACCCTTTTTCCCGGCATAAATAAGCTTGGCATCTTTAGGCACATGCTTTAACAGTTTGGGGCTTGCCAGATAATCA
>JAQVER010000120.1 GCA_028697885.1 Desulfocapsaceae bacterium | reverse complement strand
GCGGGGACGCGGGGATTCGTACCGATAATGTGCTGGCTGTTCCCAGTGGAGATGCCATTACGGCCTTGACCATGGTCTTTGGTGATATCTCGGTGGCAGTTGGTGATGCCAAAGGTGGGCTGGCCACCTGGAGTCCGATCTGGACCGGGGATGGAGCGCAAAGGGTAACAAAGATTCGAAAAATCCATGAACTTTCCGCGCACAAAGCCGCTGTTGCAACTATTGTGGCCTCGCGTCGAACTAAGGCCTTAGTCAGTTTCGGAGCTGACGGCAAGGTCCATTATGACCATATGACCAGTGAAAATCACCTCCTTGATATTGACCATAATTTGATTAATTTTGCCCTTGCCGGGAGTGATAGCAGTCTGATCGGTCTTGACCGGAGTAATAATCTGATTGTCTGGAATATTGATAATCCGCATCCGGAAGTGAATTTGAAGACCCTGTTCGGCAAGGTATGGTACGAAAGCTATAACCAACCGGAGTATGTGTGGCAATCCTCTGGCGGCAGTGATGATTTTGAACCGAAATTCAGCATCATTCCCCTGCTTTTTGGAACCATTAAAGGCACGCTCTATGCCATGATCTTTGCGATTCCGCTCTCCATTTTTGGTGCGGTATACACCAGTCAGTTTACCAGTTATGGCTTTAAAAAGAATATCAAACCGTTGATTGAGATCATGGCCTCAGTGCCATCGGTGGTCATCGGTTTTCTCATCGCCTTGTGGTTGGGCCCTATTATTGAAAAGTCCATCGTCGAGGTTCTCCTCTTCAGTATGCTCTTGCCGCTTGTCCTGGTTGTCATGATGACGATTATGCAGCCCTATTACAAAACCCCCACCCTGCAGAACAGGTGTAACGGTTATGAATTTCTGCTGCTGGTGCCGGTCATCATTTTAACTGCAGGCTTAGCGGTATGGATGGCGCCGGGAGTGGAAAAAACGTTTTTCAGCGGTAACTTTCTGCAGTGGCTCTACAGCGATCTGGGTGTTCGCTATGATCAGCGCAATAGTATTATTATCGCCTTTGGTCTTGGCATTGCTGTTATTCCTATTATTTTCTCCATTACCGAAGATGCCATCTCCAATATTCCGTCCAGCTTGACTGGTGCCTCTCTGGCCCTTGGTGCCAGCCGCTGGCAGACCATCTGGCGAGTGGTGCTGCCCTCTGCCAGTCCCGGAATCTTTGCGGCCATCATGATCGGTTTCGGCCGCGCCGTGGGAGAGACCATGATTGTCCTTATGGCAACCGGCAATACCCCAATTATGGACTGGTCGATCTTTAACGGCATGCGAACCTTATCGGCCAATATTGCTGTGGAAATTCCGGAAGCGCCTTTGAATGGAACCTTGTATCGAGTGCTTTTCCTTTGCGCCACTCTTCTTTTTGCCCTGACCTTTATTTTAAATACCGGGGCGGAAGTCATTAGAGAGCGGCTGCGGAAAAAATATGGCCGCTACTAACAGGAGCAATCATGGCGATAAAGAAATCAACAAATAAATTCTGGCGGCAAGGAGAGCCGTTTGTCTGGGGCACAGCCCTGGCACTTACGCTGGTCCTGTTTATGACCTTGCTTCTCTTTTATGTGGTGCTGGCTAACGGCATAACCGTTTTCTGGCCTAAAAATGTTACCCTGGCAACCTTGAACAAGGGTGGATATGCGCTGGGAGAAGTTGTTAAGGATGAAAAAAATCCTGCCACCGGCAAAAAAAGATTTCAATTCAAGATCGGCAACCGTGATTTGTACGGCCTTGATTTCAAATGGATTGACTCCGAGGACATAAAGAGCTTCAGCACTCCCTCTGATGTCTATGTTCTGGAACGGCAGGAAAATGGTAATTTTTATGGTTATATCAAGGAGTTGAAAACCCCCGGCCTTGTCTTGCCTGCAGGAAAGAAAGAAAGCCTGCAGGCAGCTCTTGATGCAATTGAGCCGCAACAACTGGAGGTCAAAAAAATTGACCGTCAGATCGCAGCCCTCAATGCCAAGGTTGAACAGAACAATAACAAGCTTCTCAAATTACGGTACAAGAAAGAAGAGCATAGTGCGGCTGCCGTTGCCTTGCATGAGAAGATAAGCACTATTAAGCATGAGTTTGAGCAACTTGTTACTGAACTTGGCAGCAAGCAGGCGATAGTTGCGGCGAATGAGGTTGTTTTCGTTGATGCTAATGGTCAGGAGAAAACGATCCGCCTGGCCGATATCGTCCGCTTTTATCAACCCAACTCCATGTCCTGGTGGCAAAAATGGGGGTATTACGGGAAACGACTGAAAGAATTATTGTTTGCCGAACCCAGGGAATCCAATACCGAAGGAGGATTGTTCCCGGCGATCTTCGGCACGATCATGTTGATTTTCATGATGAGCATCCTCTCCTTTCCCTTGGGTGTTATTGCCGGGATTTATCTGCGCGAATATGCCCGAGAAGGGTATCTGGTCAAGATGGTGCGTATTGCCGTCAATAATCTGGCAGGAATCCCCTCCATTGTCTACGGTATTTTTGGTCTTGGTTTTTTTGTCTACGGGATCGGCAGCCAGATTGATCTGCTTTTTTTCCCGGAGAAACTGCCCACCCCCACCTTTGGCACGGGCGGAATCCTCTGGGCCAGTATGACTCTGGGGCTTCTGACCGTACCGGTAGTTATTGTTGCCACCGAAGAGGCCTTAGGCGCGATTCCACCTGGTATTCGCGAAGGATCTCAGGCCCTGGCTGCGACTAAATTCCAAACCCTCACCAGGATCCTGCTGCCTATGGCCTCCCCTGGCATTTTGACCGGCTTTATTCTGGCCATGGCCAGGGCCGCGGGCGAGGTGGCTCCCCTGATGATCACCGGTGTGGTCAAGCTGGCGCCGGCGCTGCCGCTGGATGGCAGCTTTCCCTATCTGCATCTGGACCGTAAGTTTATGCATCTGGGTTTTCATATCTATGATATCGGTTTTCAATCGCCCAATGTCGAGGCGGCAAAACCCATGGTCTATGTCACTACTTTATTATTGATCCTGATCGTGCTTATCATGACAAGCACGGCAATCTATCTCCGCAATAGAATGCGAGAACGCTTTTCCGTTGCTGATCTTTAAACCGTCTTGCAAAATTAATCATAACATTGGAATGCCGTAAACGGCATAAGGAGCTGTAAGGAAAAGGTTATTTCGTAACGGCTCCTAAGAAGGACACACTATGATACACTCTGATACTGCCATCATGCCTATTGAAAATCCGCAGGTTGAGGTTGAACACCTGAATCTCTATTACGGTACCAGTCAGGCGCTTATTGACATGAACTTTGGGATTCCTGCAAGTCAGGTGACGGCCTTGATCGGTCCTTCTGGTTGTGGCAAGTCGACGTTTCTGCGATGTATTAACCGAATGAATGATCTGGTAGAGGGCTTGCGGATCGAAGGGTTGATTACCATTGATGGTGAAAATATCAATAATCCTGCACTTGATGTCATTGAACTCCGGCGCAAAGTGGGCATGGTGTTCCAGAAGTGGAATCCATTTCCTAAATCCATCTATGAAAATGTCATCTATGGCCTGCGTATTGCCGGAATCAAAGAGCGAAGCGTGCTGGACCAAGCGGTGGAGCAAAGTTTGAAACGAGCGGCCCTTTGGGATGAAGTAAAAGACCGTCTGCAGCAATCGGCCATGGGCCTTTCCGGGGGCCAGATGCAGCGACTCTGTATTGCCCGGGCGGTGGCGGTCAATCCGGAGATTATTCTCATGGATGAACCCTGTTCCGCCCTTGATCCTAGGTCAACATCGCGTATTGAAGAGCTTATTCGCGAGTTGCGCGGAGAGTATACGATCATCATTGTGACCCATAATATGCAGCAAGCCGCCCGCATCTCTGATTACACTGCCTACATGTATCTGGGCGAGTTGATTGAATACGGACCGACTCAGAAACTGTTTACCGTTCCGGAACGGAAGGAAACCGAGGACTATATCACCGGACGTTTTGGTTGAGAACTGTGGAAGCCTCGAAAGAATTTCTCTAGGGGTTTAGAGCTGATGAATTCGTTTTGTCCGTTGTTGATTGATAAAGTTTCTGAAAGGAAAGAAGGAGTACCTTGATGGCACCAAACATCCAGACCGAAATTGAGACCTTGAAAGGTCATATTGTGTATCTTGGCACCGTTGTGGAGGAGAATTTACAATGTGCGATCAAGGCCTTGATTGAGAAGAATCCTGATCTGGCCTTTCAGGTCATGCAGACAGATAAAGTCGAGGTCGATACCCTCGAAATCGATGTGGAAGAAGCATGCCTGCGCATTATGGCCCTGCATCAGCCCGTTGCCAGTGATCTGCGTTTTTTGGTTACGGTCTTGAAGGTAAATAGTGATCTTGAACGTATTGGCGATCTGGTGGCGAAAATTGCCGATAAGGTTCTCTTGCTTTATAAAGTGGATCCAGTGAAATTCCTGGCCGATTCGATGCAGGTGCCGGAAATGTTCAATGGGATGTTCGAGAAGACTCTGTGTATGCTCAGACAAGCCATGGAGGCCTTTATCAACGAGGATACTGATCTTGCCTATAAGGTCTGCCTGGCCGATGATGAGGTGGATAAGGCCAAGCGCACCATTTATAATGAACTGGAAGAGATTATCGTGGGAGACCCGGCTCAGCATGTCTACCTGGCCAAACTGCTCAGTGTGGCCAGAAGTACGGAACGTATTGCTGATCACTGTACCAATATTTGCGAAGACATCATTTACATGCAACAAGGCAAGATTGTCCGCCATAAAAAGGCTTAGTAAACTCTATTCTGGAGAAATTTTTAAGATTTGACCCGGTCCCGTTTATATGCAGGCTTAAATTAAGCCCCTTTCTTTGTATTCAAGGTGATCAGGCTGTGATATGCTGAAAAATATTAAGCATAAGGAGTAACGAGTGGCACGAGAAACTATCCTCATTGTAGAAGATGACGAAAATATTCAGCAGCTGGTTGGCTATAACCTGGCAAAAGCAGGATTTAATGTCCTGTACGCCGATAATGGCGAGCAGGCCTTGGCGAGCGTAAAACGTGAGCTGCCAGACTTGATGGTGCTGGATATTATGCTGCCAAGCCTCAATGGTTTTGAGGTGTGCAAGATTCTGCGCAAGGACCCGCAGACCAGAACCTTGCCCATTATCATGCTGACGGCCAAGGGGGAGGAAAATGATGTGACTGCCGGTCTGGATCTGGGTGCGGATGATTATATCACCAAGCCTTTCAGTCCCAAGATCCTCGTCTCCCGGATCAAATCGATCCTGCGCCGGCGGGAGGAATTGTCCGGTGAAGACGGTAGAGAAGCAAAAGATGGACTGCTCAAGGTCCATGATATTGTTATTGATGCGAAACGGTATGAAGTGCTGGTGGCGGGCAGCTCCATTTCTCTGACGGTCACAGAATTCAGCATTCTTGACCTTCTGGCACGGCGTCCAGGCTGGGTTTTCAGCCGCCAGCAGATTATTGACGGAGTACGGGGTTATGACTATGTCATTACTCCACGGGCGGTGGACGTTCAAGTCTTCGGCCTTAGAAAGAAGCTGGGGGCCTCCGGAGAATGTATTGAGACCGTGCGCGGGATTGGTTATCGAATGAAGGCGTAGTCTGGTTTAACGGAATAATGTATGCTCTGGAATCTACCAGGAATACGGTCGCCCTGGTTGCTTACCTGTGGACATTTGGAACGAAGATATCAGCGGCACTTGTTTGACGTTGACCCAATCATTGCTCTCTGTTCCTCTCAAGAGGGACCTCGAGTGGGATAGAGCCAATTTCCTCAGCGACCACTTCTCCCTGTAGCTATCAATTAAGTTGATTGCGGCCTTCATCCAGGCGACGCATTCCCTCCATGAGCAGTTTCATGAAGTAACCAATTTCAGGAATTTCGAATTCCTCCGTCGGAATGCCGGGATTAAAGCGGAATCGTCCTTTCGGCTCTTTGAGAATTTCATAAAAAGCCCCTTCGCCGCTAATGTCGCCATATTTGGCCTTGATGAGAGCTCCCTGTCGGAAGGAAAACCGGGCTGTGCCCATGGAAAGCTCAGTGATAGTCAGGATACCCGTTTTCTGGTTCATGTTGAGGATCTGGAAAAGGGCTTCGGCCGGGATTTCGGAAAGATTACCGATCATCCCCGAGGAGAGATCCTGGGATCGAATCGTGTTGGATTTGCTCAATCGTCTTGCCATCAAACGGGTAAAGTAGAGTTGAATGGCGGGATATTGATCGAGAATTTTCAGGAAGTTTTTTCGGTCGATGTACATGATGGCTGAGGGTTCGCAGACCTGGATGGTCGCGCTGACGGGATCGTTACAGATCAGACTCATCTCGCCAAAGACATCACCCTGTTTCAAGGTGGAAATAGTGATGCCCACTTTGTTGATTACATTAACACTTCCTGTCACGATGATGAAAAAATTGCCGCCAAGGCTTCCCTTGCGGATGACAATATCGTCTGCCTTAAATTTGTTAATCTTGAAGTATTGCGCGACCTTTTTGATATTATTTTCGTCGATGCTTTTGAAGAATTCGAAATCACTCAGAAAGTGCAATATGGAGTCCAATTCTGCTGGGTTTGAGTTAGTATCGAATTCCAGGTCTCCGAGAGTGTCTTCCTGGCAGTGTTCCAGACGGAGCGAGCCTGTACAGCCACTACAGGTGACCAGGCAGACCGGGATCTTTTCTGCCCGTTCGTACTGGATGAGGATTTTGGCCAAGTCGCTGCTGAGAACCTTGCATTTTTCTTTGTCGAGCGGTGACGTGAGGATGACTGTACTGAAAAGAGTGTTTTCTTCTTCATTGGTCATGGAGATAGTGATACCGGTCACGCTGAAGGTGTCCCCGAAGCTGAAGAGGGGACATTTATTATTTTCTGTGACCTTGAATAAGACTTTTGGAAAACTCATGGTGATTTGTTGCTCATTAAGGGGTGTATGGCGGTGTTGCCGGAAACTCGTTGAAATGGATCTCTTTAAAAAAGGGATAGCATGATAAATAAAAAATGTACACTAATGAAGTTCGCTCCTGTCCCATAAATTCCCCCACAACAACAACCGACAGAACGTGTTCTGGGCATCTCAAACTCCATGTTTTGCAACTATCTCCTTCCTGTGATAGAGCCAAGGAGCCCGCGGATCAGTGATCGGCCAATCTGGGAGCCGACGGTACGAACCACGGATTTGAGCAGGGCCTCGCCCACCGATTGTCGTTGGCCCCCGCCAAATGCTGATTTCCCGGCATTAATGATCTGCTGGGTCACACTGTTCTGGTTTTGGGGCTCCGGTTCTGGCATTGGGGGTGGGCGGAGAGCTGCTGCCCGTTCCGTTAAAATTTCATAGGCAGACTCCCGGTCAATAGGGGTATCATAGAGACCCTTCAGAGGTGAGTTAGTAAAAAAGCGTTCCCGTTCCGTACTTTCAATGGGACCGATGTGAGAACGGGGCGGACTGAGCAGGCACCAGTCAACCATGGTGGGTCTGCCTTGGGCGTCCAAAGTGGAGACGAGTGCCTCGCCGGTGCCGAGTTCGGTGATCGTGGTCTCGGTGTCGAGTTGTGGATTTTGGCGGAAGGTCTCTGCCGCAACCCGGACAGCTTTTTGATCTTTTGGGGTGAAGGCCCGCAGGGCGTGTTGAATCCGGCATCCTAACTGGCCAAGCACCTCATCCGGGATGTCGTTTGGATATTGGCTGACAAAGAAAATTCCTACACCTTTTGAACGGATCAGGCGGACAACCTGTGTGATCCGTTGCAGAAGGGCTGGTGGGGCATTGTCGAACAGGAGATGGGCCTCGTCAAAGAAAAATACCAGTTTGGGCAGGGGGGCATCACCGCGTTCCGGTAGCTCTTCCATTAGTTCCGAGAGCAGCCAGAGCAGAAATGAGGTGTAGATCTTAGGGCTGGAGTAGAGGGTGGAGGCATCAAGGAGACTCACCACCCCGCGGCCGGAAAAATCGGTGCGCATCAGGTCGCCAATTTTCAGCGCCGGTTCGCCAAAAAAGTTTATTCCGCCCGATTCCTTCAGTACCAGCAGGTTGCGCTGGATGGTTGTGATACTCGGGGTCGAGATGTTACCGTACTCCTTTGCCAGTTCCTGCCGTTGTTCCACCATCCAGCCCAGTAGGGTGTGCAGGTCTTTCAGGTCCAGCAGCAGGAGACCCTGCGCGTCAGCCACAGTAAAGGCCACATGCAGGATGCCGCTCTGGGTTTCATTTAAGCTCAGCAGGTTGGCCAGAAGAATCGGCCCCATTTCGGAAACAGTGGTGCGAATTGGATGACCGGTTTGGCCAAAGAGGTCCCAGAAGAGGACAGGGCTGCCTTCAAAAGAATGTCCCTGTAGGCCGATACGATTGAGTCTGTCGGTGATTTTCTGATGTTCTTGACCGGGAGAAGCAATCCCTGAGAGATCACCCTTCACATCTGCGGAGAAGACCGGGACGCCCAGTCTGGAAAATGATTCTGCCAGGAGTTGCAGGGTCACCGTCTTACCGGTACCGGTTGCGCCGGTGATCAGGCCATGTCGGTTGGCCATCCCGGCGTCAAAGAGGATCTGTTGGCCCTCTTTGTTCCCACCTAGAACGATTTGATGACGGTCGGCCATGTTGCGCCTCCTCTCAAGTTTTATCAGGATAAAGGCTCGTCCAGAGCCCGTATATCCCAGGCTTCGGTACGATTATTGTCGCTGTTGATCACGATGCGGAATTCAAAAATACTGGCAGGGTCCAAAAAAAGCGCATCATTGGTGACATTGGATTTGGAGCAGTGAAAAAAAGTCGTCTCTGCCTGCAGGCCTTCCGGTTTTATGGTGTAGTACCGCATGAAGCCGAAACCCCGTTCGGGATTATAGTTGATTGCCACCCCACGCTGCCAGTTTTCATTGTGAGAGGCTTGGATAGGAAGAAGCCCCGGGACAAGAAAGCCGGAAAGATAAGAGTCGGCCACTTCTTTGAGTTGACCGCTGACGTTGTTGAAGGCAATGACCTCTACCCGGCAGCCCATATTCTGCAGGGCGACTATCAGGCGGACAAAGTCACCGTCGCCAGTGAGCAGGATAACACGGTCGAGATTGCGAGCCTGGAGCAGGGCATCAATGGCCAGATCCATATCGGCGTTGGCCTTGGTAGTGAGGATGCCTTCGTCATCGACAAAATGCTGGACATATTTTTTGATGACCTTGAATCCGCATTGGCGCAGAATGTCATGGTAGCGGTATAATTTCTGCCGGTATTCATGGTCATCCTTGGTGCGGGCCCGATCTTCTGCCAGATAGGAATTGGCCCGCAGGAGAACTGATTTTCCCAGATTGGCCAGATCAACCAGGATGTCGTAGCGCATGCCATATCCGCCGCACAGGCGGATATTCTCGGCATCTACATACATTCCAGTCTTCAGCATTTTTTTAGCCTGTAGGTAGATGTTCTCTAGGTTTAAGCTCTAAACAGTCTAAGAGGTTACAGACTGCCAAGCTGAGCTGTTCCTCACTCCCATTCTATGGTAGCGGGCG
>JAQVER010000119.1 GCA_028697885.1 Desulfocapsaceae bacterium | reverse complement strand
AATGGGCGCACCACTGGCCTCTTTGATCCGCCTGTTGCCGCAGACATGATCGGGGTGTCCATGGGTGGCAATGATATACTCAATGGCCAGATTCGCTCGCTCCACCTCAGAGAGAATCTGCTCTTCATCACCGCCGGGATCAATCACTGCACACTTGCCGGTCTTTACGCAACCGACGATATAACAGCAGACACCCATCTCTCCAACAGTCAGTTGTTTAATAAACATATCAATTACATTTTAGAAATAATTCACAAAAAAAAAGAGAACAGAAAAAAGGATTTGACACTCCACTCTTCCTGTTCTCTTTTTACTACTCACCACGTCCTGCTTCCAATTCACTCTTTAATCAGCAATCACATTTGGCGGGATTGCACCCACCTCCACCACATCCACAACTGCTGGTGGCAGCCGCCATGTTCAGTGCAGGTTTTGCCACGGCCAAAGGTGGCAGACGGTTTTCCACGGCCGTTACCACTGCATCAAAGGCCTCGGTGGCCGGACTTACCGCATCGGAAGAAAGATATGGCACTCCATCATCACCGGCAATAACCACTTTGGGATCCATGGGAACCCGCCCCAGGAAAGGCAGATCGAAATCACGGGCCAACTCTTCACCGCCGCCGGTTTTAAAGATATCAACAGTCTGATTACAATGAGGGCAGACAAAACCGGACATATTCTCAATTACACCGGTAATCTCCATATCCACTGTCTTGCAGAAACTGATGGACTTTCGCACATCGGCCAGGGCAACTTGCTGGGGAGTGGTGACAACAACAGCCGTGACATTAGGAATGGTCTGGGCCACGGACAGAGGCTCATCACCGGTCCCCGGAGGGGCATCAATAATCAGGTAATCAAGCTCACCCCAATCCATATCGGCAACAAACTGACGGATGGCCTGGATCTTCAGAGGACCGCGCCAGATAATGGCCTCATCCCTGTCCTTCATCATATATTCGAGGGAAACGACCTTCAGATTATCGTTGTACTTCAACGGTGGCACTAAGGCATCAGGAGTCGCGGGTGGCTCCATACTCCCCTTCATGTTCAACATCCGAATAACATCCGGGCCATGGAGATCCACATCCATCAACCCCACCTGATGGCCTTTTTTCGCCAGCCCTAAGGCCAGATTGACAGAAACTGTGGACTTACCAACCCCACCCTTACCGCTCATAACCAGAATTTTGTGTTTAATCTTCCCCAGAGACCGGGTAATGGCATTCTCCTGCTGAGCCATTCTTGCCTGCTGTGATTCTTGACTACTACAACTGCTGCTTGAGCAGGAACTGCTTGATCCACACGAACTTGACATCGAACTTCCTCCTGTAATATTGAGATAAAAAGCAAACGTTTACTTTTAAGAAATAATGTTTATTGCTATTGATCACAAGTGAAGGTAAGCAAACCGGCTCAACCCCGAACAGTATGACCGCAATTATTCGTACAGTAATCCTGATATCTGTAAATGCAAATAAAATCCTGAAGAATACCCTGTCAGAGGTCCCAAGAATGCTGTTTTTGTTGCTTTCTTCCCTTCCTGACCGTAATATATTTTTTTGCATCTTGTAATCCATGATCACAAAAAAGTAACATCTCAATAAAGACGTTCAAACGTCTTAAAGGACTTTCGTATGCTCGGCTGGTTCAAGAAAAAATTTGGGAAAAAAGAAGAACAGATTCCAGAGCCAGAGCTGGAACAACTCGACCAGACAGAGCCAAAGCCGGCCGAGCCTGCGTCTACAGATGATATTTCCTTTGAGCCCCCTCCCGCAATACTGGAAGAGACTCAGAAAGCACCTACATCCATAGCCCCCCTTCCACAGCCTTCGCCACTCCCTGATCTTCCAAAAGCAGAGGGCAGTCCCGCTAAAAAAAGCAGTTCCATGTTCCAGCGACTCTCGGAACGATTGACCAAAACCAAAGAATCTCTGGTATATCGCATTGACACCCTTTTTCTTGGTAAAAAAGAAATCGATCAGGAACTCCTTGATGAACTGGAGGAGATCCTGATCACCGCCGATCTCGGGGTCAACACCGCTCAGGAGCTGTTGGACGAAGCCCGTCGCAAGCTCAAGCGCAAGGAGCTTTCTGATCCACAGACGCTCAAAAAAGTGCTCAAAGAGAAAATACGTTCCTTTATCACAGAATCAGACCAACCAGCTGAACTGGTCATGCCCGACAAAGGGCCTTTTATCATTATGGTGGTAGGGGTCAATGGGGTCGGCAAGACCACAACCATCGGCAAGATCACCCACAAATTCACCAATGCCGGGCAGTCCGTGCTGCTGGTGGCGGCTGACACCTTCCGGGCGGCGGCAGTCGCTCAGTTAAAAATATGGGGTGAGCGCAATAATGTGCAGGTCGTCTCCCAGCATGAAGGGGCAGACCCCTCCGCTGTAGTCTATGACGCCATGGATATAGCCCTGTCCAAAAATTATGATGTGGTTATTGTTGACACGGCAGGACGTCTTCACACCCAGGTAAATCTGATGGAAGAGTTGAAGAAAATCAAGCGGGTCATCGGCAAAAAAATTCCGGCCGCCCCCCATGAGGTCATGCTGATCCTTGACGCCACCACCGGCCAGAATGCCATCTCGCAGGCCAAACTTTTTAATGCCACGGTTGACATCACCGGTCTGACCCTGACCAAACTGGACGGCACAGCCAAGGGTGGGATTGTGGTCAATATATGCCGTGAGCTGAAGATCCCCATCCGCTTTATCGGCATCGGCGAACAGATCGAGGACCTGCGTGACTTTGACCCCAACGAATTTATCGACGCGCTGTTTCAAGAGAAAGAAAGCAGGTAACTGCACCCCCACAAATCACCATAAGCTAAAAAATCCAATGCCTTCTTATCAACAACACAAACAACCTGGCTGCGGCGGCTGCCTGCTGCTCCTGGCCCTCATCATCCTGATCACCGGAGGTGCCCCGGCTTTACTTAATTTTGTCGGGGTTCTGCTCTATTCCGGTCTGGCCGGGGTGCTGCTCTTCATTGCCATCTTCTGGGGATTCACCTACTGGGTACAGAAAAAGGTTTCCACTTATGAAGCATCCCAGAGTGAAAGCCATAACCGGTTTGTCTGGCTGCTGATCCAGATCCTGATCAATATTGCCAAGATCGACGGCAAGATCACCAAGGAAGAGATTTCCACCATTCAGCGTTTTTTCCAGTATAACCTCCGCTATTCTCAGGACCAGATGTTCTGGGTCAAGGATCTGATCAAAGATGCCGTTGCCTCCACCCAATCCCTGGAATCCCTGCTTCAGGAATTCAGAACCACTTTTGCCTATGAACCCAGACTGATTCTGCTGGAACTGGTCTACCAGATCCTCTACACCAAGAGTGAGGTCCCGGAAGCAGAGCTTACTGTCGCACGCAATATTGCCGCCTTTCTGCAGATCTCCGCCTATGACCAGCGGACTATCGAGGCAAAATACATGTACCGGCAGCAGCAGCCGGGCACTACCCGGGATTCATCGGCCCACTATTATGCAGTACTCGGCTTAGAACCAGGGGCTGACATGGAGATGATCAAAAAGGCCTATCGGACCCTGAGTATGAAATATCATCCTGACAAAGTGGTACACTTAGGCGAAGAGTTCCGCAGAGTTGCAGAAGAAAAGATGAAAGAGATTAATGTGGCCTACGAATATTTCAAGAAACGATAAACGAAGCACAAAATAAAGGAGAGTTATGTCTATTTCCAATAAAATGCGTACTTTTGCCGAAAAGTCATCCTGGATTCGTAAGATGTTTGAGGAAGGGGCCAAAATGAAGGCTCAGTTTGGGGCTGAGAATGTCTTTGATTTCAGCCTGGGTAATCCTGATGTTCCGCCACCGCCTGAATTCACCACCGTCATCCAGGAGATCGCAGCCGACCAGTCACCCGGCGTTCACGCCTATATGCCCAATGGCGGCTATCCCTGGGTTCGTGAGAATTTAGCCGCCAGGATGTCGCTCGAACAAGGCGTCACGGTCCAGGGCAATGACATGCTCATGACCTGCGGAGCGGCCGGCGCCATCAATATCGTCATGAAATCACTGCTCAACCCAGGTGATGAGGTCATCCTGCTGGCCCCCTATTTTGTCGAATACAACTTTTACGTGGACAACCATGGAGGAGTCAGCAAGATCGTGGGTACCGACCAGGAATTCAACCTTGAACTGGCAACCATTAAAGCGGCCCTCACCGATAAGACCAAGGCAATTCTTATCAATTCCCCCAACAACCCCACCGGCCAGATCTACTCCCAGGAGTCTCTCAACGCTCTGGGAAAACTGCTGGACGAAACAGGAAAAAAATTTGGGACCACCATCTACCTCATTGCCGACGAACCGTACCGCAAGATAGTCTTTGACAACCACCAGGTAGGTAGCGTCTTTCAGGCCACCCGCAACAGTATTGTCCTCTCTTCCTACTCCAAGGACCTTTCCCTGCCGGGTGAACGCATCGGCTATCTGGCTGTCCATCCAGAGATAGAAGAGAAGGCCGTCCTGCTTGGCGCCCTTACACTTGCCAACCGCATCCTCGGTTTTGTCAATGCTCCCGCCCTCATGCAGCGAGTTGTGGCCAAACTGCAGAATGTAAGCGTTGACAGCTCAATCTACACCCGCAGGCGTGAATTGTTCTGCTCAATCCTCACTGAGGCAGGGTATGATTTTGTGCCCCCTAAAGGCGCTTTTTATATCTTCCCCAAGTCTCCCATTACCGACGATGTGGCATTCTGTGCCATCCTTCAAGAACACAAGATTCTGGCGGTCCCGGGCCAAGGGTTTGGCGCTCCAGGATATTTCCGCCTTGCCTTCTGTGTCTCTGATGACGTGATCAGACGCTCGGCTGAGCCTTTTCAGAAGGCCATGGCCCAGGCCATGGGTTGAGCAGACATTCTGGAGTATGGCAGCCAAGTCCTTCAAGAGATGACGCTCCGCCACAGCTGATTCTTCTGCAAACATAGTACCAGAGATATTGGAATAAAATGGATCTGCAGCTTGACCGGCAGGTCCATTTTATTCATTATTTTTAAGGGGGGGGATATCTTCTGACGCTGCCCGGGGAGTTATTCCATTTATAAATCAAACCTGCGACTTCCCTCGCGCAGAGGCGCTGAGACGCAGAGAAGGACAATACCGTTTTTCTCTGCGTCTCAGCGCCTCTGCGCGAAAACATTCTGTTACCTTTTGACCGAGAATATTAAATTCACTCCTGATTTAGAATTGGAATTAGTAGACGCCATTGCTCAACACCATAATTTTGGTGATGACGGCAAAAGAGGGACAGCCCCATGGAACAAAGGTCACTGGAGCTGGAGTGTATATTTCTTATTTGGCAGGGCTGGTTCTTTCCTGGGGCTGGTATGGATGGGTAACCACTCTGCGAGTGATGTGGTCTAAAATGTCACAGAGGAGGTTCAGAACTCAAGGAGAGTTTATTCCTGAACCTCCTTCCAGTCTTTGACAAAATTACGGATATACCAATCCTCAACCTTTTTCCTGGCCCAGGGGGTCTTTCGCAGAAACACCAGACTGGACTGGATGCTTGGCTCACTGACAAAACATTTGATTTTGATCTTCCTGCCCATTCTTTCCCAGCCATACTTCTCCAGCAGACGGGTAAGAATCATCTCAAGGGTGACACCATGCAAAGGATTATTCGGTTGCTGATTTTTCATACGGTTATGGCATCTGCCCCTTCTTCTCTTCTTTCTTCGCCTTCTTGGCCGCTTTTTTTTCCTTCATGCTCTTCGCAGGTTCTTTCTTCGCTTCTTTTTTGGCGTTCTGTTCCTTTCCCATGATGTTTCCTCCTTTGAATTGTTATTGAGTGAGTTCCCCTCTCTTGTCTCCGAGACAAAATCAGACCTATTTCTTTCCTTCTTTATCCCGATTTTTATCACGAATCACTATCTGCACTGGCACCTTGTCCAGACCCAGCCCGTCCCGAAAACGGTTCGTCAGGTACCGCTCATAGGAGAAATGTACTCCTTTGGAGCTGTTACTCATGATCACAAATTGCGGCGGTTTTGTACCAATTTGCGAGGTAAAATAAAATTTAAGCCGCTTATTCTTATAAATGGGCGGACTATGCGCTGCCACAGCATCCTGCAGCAACTGGTTCAAAGCTGACGTGGGAAATTTGGCCGTAAACTGTTTATAGACCGCCCCGATGGTCGGGAAAAGCCTTTTAATCCCATAACCGGTAAGCGCCGAGACATGGAGAATAGGGGCAAATCCGACAAAGGGCAGAGCCCGTCCGATCTCCGCCCACAGATGTTCCTGCTTCTTTTTATCATCTTGAATCAGGTCCCACTTATTCACCAGAATAATCAGTCCCCGCCCCTGATCCTGGGTGTAGCCGATAACGGTGGTATCCTGCTCAGTGATCCCTTCCCCGGCATCAATGAGGACCACGGCAATATCACATTTCTCCATGGAGGAAAGTCCCTTCAGGATACTGAATTTTTCCAGCTTTTCGGTGGTCTTTCCCTTCCGGCGAATGCCGGCGGTATCTATGAGCAGATAATTATACTGGTCATAACTGAGCAGGGTATCCACAGCATCGCGCGTGGTACCGGAGATATCAGAGACCACCATCCGCTCCTGGCCAAGTATTTGGTTAATCATGGACGACTTGCCCACATTAGGACGGCCGAAAAAGGCCACCTTGATAGTATTTTCCGGTAGAGCGACCTCATCTTCATTCACTTTCAGCTCTTTGCTCAAGGCATCCATCAGGGTATAAAAGCCGAAACTATGTTCACCGGAAAGCGACCACAAGGGCTGCACCCCCAACTCGTAAAAAGGAGAAAGCAGTTTCACTTCCTGTTCGGGGCTGTCGATCTTGTTCACCACATGAAAGATGGTCTTATCAGTGCGACGGAGCAGATCTACCACCTCAAGGTCAGCGGGCATAACACCCTGTCGTCCGTCCATGAGAAAGATAATGATATCAGCCTCTTCAATGGCAGCCATGGCCTGTTCCCTGATATGATCAACCATCAGATCCTCGGGATTATCATCAATTCCTCCGGTATCCACCAGCATGAACATCTTCTCATCCCAGGTTACCCGCGCATAATGACGGTCACGGGTGACACCCGGAGTCGCATCAACAATGGCCTGTCTGGATTTGGTGATACGATTAAAGAGGGTAGATTTCCCCACATTGGGACGCCCAACCAGGGCAACTATAGAGTGCGTTGACATTTCTTCCTTTTTTTATATGCAATCCGACAATCGGAATTCTTTTCATGAACCAGCAAGGGATAAAAATATTTTGATGGGATACCATAAGTCTCAATCTCACTTTCACCCACCAGGAGGCAGGAGATACTGAGCAAGGCGCTCACTCGAGAATGATTTTAGTTATTATACACTAAATGACCCAACAATGCACCCTCACTGCCAAGTCATAACGTTTTTTTATCTTCTTGCTTTCTATTTACCAAATAACGTATAGTCCGAGATCGATTTTTATAAGGAATAATGACTACCAAGGTATTATTATAAGGCCTCCATGAATAATAAACTACAAAGCCTGATCGAGGCCATTAAAAAACTTGAGCAGGAGCTGGCCGAGGAAATTCAGAAAAAAGAAGCGGAATTTTCTTACCGGATCCAAGGAAAAAAAATACTCTTCGACCGGGAGGTCAAAAGGCGCCACAAGCTCATTGCCACCAGGGTTTCCCGTTATCTGAAGGAATCGGATTTCCTCAACATTCTTACCGCTCCCTTTATTTGGTCCTGCCTGTTTCCCGCCCTACTCCTGGATTTATTTGTCTCCCTGTTCCAGGCCGTCTGCTTTCCCATTTACAATATCCCCAAGGTCAAACGGAGCAGATACATTGTCATCGACCGGCACTCCCTCAGTTACCTTAATGGTATCGAGAAACTGAACTGCGTCTACTGCGGCTACTTCAACGGATTGATCGCCTATATCCACGAGATAGCTGGCAGGACAGAACAATACTGGTGCCCGATCAAACACGCAAGACGGACCAGTGGTTTTCACAGCCGCTACAGCAAGTTCCTGGAATATGGCGATGCCGAAGGGTACCGGCAAGAACTGGACAAGATACGCCAGGCGTTCGAGGATATACAAACCTCAGAAGAAGACGAAGGGAAAAAAATCTAAAGCGATGGGAATCCATCGCAATTCTGTGAACCCCTTCTACTGCAGAAGCTTCAGGGCCTGGGTTACCATGCGCGGGAGCACCCGAAGCTCAGAAAGTTCCTGATCCAGTAAACGCTCAGCCAGGGAGCCCAGGGCTGGTACGATAAAACGGGCGAAGAAGTCCTTGCCCCGCACCCTGCTCAAAAATGAGAAGGCACCAATGATCTGCAGATTCCGTTGCAGGGCGAGAAAACAATATTCCCGCCGGAACTGCCGGGCGTCCACTGGATGCAGAGCCTTCATGGCATCCAGATACACCAGAAGGAGTTCTTCCTGAAACGAGGACGGCAGAGCGGTGTAAGGGTCAATGAGCAGAGAGGCCAGATCGTAACCCAGCGGCCCCATCCTCCCCCCCTGAAAATCTATGAAGCGCAGCTGACCGTTCTGCGCCATGATGTTCCTCGACTGAAAATCACGATGCAGAAAAAAAGTGGCCGGTGCCTGAGAGGCAGTATTTGCAACCCATTGAAACTCTTCATCAATTCCAGGAACCAGCTCCTGGCCCAGCAACTCCTGCCAGAAGGCCCGCAGAAAATAGCCGGACTCCCGGCTCAGCATCAGGGGACGGTCATATTCCCTGGTATCCCAGCACCAGTCGCAGTTAAAGTCAACAGCTCCATGAATCTGCATCAAGGCCAGTTGCTGCACGGCCTGAACATACCAGGGACGGAGAGCACCCAAATCCACCTCCCCCGACGGCTTGCGACACTGCTCCACCAAGTCATGGAGCTTCACATCCCCTAGGTCCTCGAATAATAGCAATCCCTGTTCTTCATCCCACCCATATTGGGTCGGCACCCGGACACCACGATCATGCAGATGAACGCCGATCAACCGGGCCGATCTGGCCTCCGACATGTCCAGCTCCGTATTACCGGCAGGGGCCACCGCCAGACAGAGCTTCTCGCCATCCTTGCGCCAGACCCGCCAGAATTTCCGGCTCGATCCGTCACCTGCAAGCCGCTGAACCACCAGAGATGCCAAAGGCGCATCGAGCTCTCGCCGGGAAAGAAGACCGGCGGCATGGAGCAGAGGGACAAGTGTCAGTACGTTTTCACTTTCATTTTTCTGAGTCATGCGTACAATAGTACCTATAGTTTTGCTTGACGCGCAAGAAGAAAAAAGGCCCTGCAGCCATTTCATACCCTTTTAAGTGATCATATCCCATGGCCCCTTCGCAAACAACTGATACATTCAGGATCTCCCTCTTCAAGAGCGATGAATTCACCATCACCTTTGAGTTGGTGCCTGGTCGTGGCTCCGGTGGAAAACGCCTGGATGGCCTCCTCAGTTTTGCCGAAGAGGCCAAAAAAGATGGCCGAATCAAGGCCCTGTCCATCACCGACAATCCTGGAGGACATCCCGCACTGGCCCC
>JAQVER010000118.1 GCA_028697885.1 Desulfocapsaceae bacterium | reverse complement strand
ACCACAGACAAATCGCCACTTCATAGTTCATCCCCCCTGGCTGAACGGATGCGCCCCCATACCCTTGAAGGATTCGCCGGCCAGGAATCTCTGCTGGGGCCAGGAAAGATGCTGAGTACCATGATCAGCTCCGGTGCCCTCCCCTCCCTGATCCTCTGGGGGCCACCGGGAACCGGCAAAACCACCCTTGCCAAGATATTGGCAGAATCCACCTCTGCCTATTTTGTCTTTTTTTCAGCCGTCCTCTCCGGGGTAAAAGAAGTCCGCCAGATCGTGGAAAAGGCTCAGGAACTTCTGAAGACAGAAAACAGGGCCACCGTTTTTTTTATCGACGAGATCCACCGTTTCAACAAAAGCCAGCAGGACGCCTTCCTTCCCCATGTGGAATCAGGCCTCTTCACCCTCATTGGGGCCACCACCGAGAATCCCTCTTTTCACGTCACCGCTCCCCTGCTCTCCCGTTGCCGGGTCCTTGTCCTCCATGCCCTTGAACGTGAACACCTGCAGACCATTTTCCTCCGCGCCCTGGATGATCATGACAACGGCCTGGGACACTATCATCTCCGTTTCACCGATGAGTCGCTGGCCCACCTGATCAGTCTGGCAGACGGCGATGCCAGGATGGGCCTCAACATCCTGGAAATCGCAGCCACCCTTGCCCTGCACCGTTTTCAAAACACACCGGACTCAGAGTTCCCGACCATCACCAGTGACGATATCGCAGAGGCTGGACAGCACAAGTCCCTGCGATACGACAAGGATGGCGAGGAACATTATAATCTGATCTCGGCCCTGCACAAATCCCTGCGGGACTCCGACCCGGACGGCGCCCTTTACTGGCTTTACCGGATGCTGGATGCTGGAGAAGAACCTCTCTATATCTGTCGCCGCCTGATCCGCTTCGCCTCAGAAGATATAGGGGTTGCCGATCCGCAGGCACTCAGTCAGACCATCAGCTGTCAACAGGCCTTCCAGACCCTCGGCAGCCCTGAAGGGACGCTGGCCTTGGCCCAGGCCGTAGTCTATCTGGCCACGGCCCCCAAGAGCAATGCCCTCTACAAGGCGGAATCAGCGGTTCGTCACCATATATCCCGCACCGGTTCGCTGCCGGTGCCTATGCACCTGCGCAATGCCGCAACCAGCCTCATGAAGAAACTGGGCTATGGTAAGGGATATCAGTATGCCCACGACCAGACCCAGGGCCTAGTGGAACAGAATCACCTGCCACCGGAGCTTGCAGGCACCAATTTTTATGCTCCCACCGCCAGAGGCTATGAAGCGGTGATCAAAGACAGACTCAACAAATGGCGCCAGATCCTTCAACAGCGCAAACAGGAGCAGGATGAATCCAGAAAATAATTTCATTTGCAATAGCAACAGGCCCGTCAGCAATGGCGTATTTTCC
The DNA here is from genome assembly GCA_028697885.1 of Desulfocapsaceae bacterium. Lineage (GTDB taxonomy): Bacteria > Desulfobacterota > Desulfobulbia > Desulfobulbales > Desulfocapsaceae > UBA2270. The sequence continues at coordinate 8,192 of JAQVER010000118.1, read as the reverse complement.
ATTCTCTTATTCATACTCCTGCTAACGCCAGCCACACGACTCCACGCTGCTCCTCTGCAATCCTTTCTCCTTTTTTATTCCAACAATATCCAGGGAGAAACTGAGCCCTGCGGCTGACACTCCAATCAACTGGGCGGGCTGTCCAGAAAAGCATTCCAGATCAAAAAAATCACCACCGAACAACAAAAACCGTATATCTTCCTTGATTCCGGCAATCTGCTCTTCAAGCAAGCACGGATAGCAAGCGGGCCATCGCAGGAACGGCTGACTGCCGAAGGAATCATCAAGATCTACACTGCCATGAAGGTGGATGCAGTGGCGGTTGGTCCCCTGGATCTGGCATCTGGTCTTTCCTTGTTACAAACAAGTCAGCAACAGGGTTTCCCCTGGCTGTCCGCCAATCTTCTTGACCAGAATGGACGCCCTCTATTTCGACCGATGCGCATCAAAAAAATCGGCAAGATAAAGGCTGGGATCATAGGTCTGACCGGTGTTCTTTCCACGCTCCCCCCAGGTATCACTCGTGCAGAGTGGCAGACTGTACTCCCTGCCTTGATTGAAAAGACCAGCCGTCAATGCGACATCCTGATCCTGCTTTCCAGCCTGTCACCCGCCGAGAATCAGGAGATCGCTCAGCAGTTCCCGGCCCTCCACCTCATCCTTGCAGCAGACCTGGGCCGCGGCAACATGAACCCGCAGCAAGTGAACAACACTCTGATCAGCCAGACCGATCGCCAGGGGAAATATCAAGGAATTCTAACCATTGACTGGAACAAAAATGGCAGATGGGGAAAGGCTAGAGAAGAAGAACTCAACAATCTACGGAACAGACGTGGTGCCCTCGACTGGCAGCTTCAGCGTATGGAAAAAAGGAAGGATCTGCAACAACCGGAATATATCGAAAAAATGAAACTGGTTGAAAGAGATCGGGAAACGGTGGCCCAGCAAATCAAGACCTTGGAGCAAAGCCTGTCCACGGCCCCAATAGATGGAGACACATCTCCCTGTATCTTCAACAATAATTTCCTCGCCCTGCACCAATCCATGCCCGAATCCCCTGAGATCAAAACCATCATCACAGAACTCAAACAGCAGATTAATGGTCTCACTCCAAAATATAAGTAAGAAATTCCACTTACCTCTCAAAATAAAAAATCCTGTTCCAGTAAACTGGAACAGGATTTTTTCTCTACAAAAACTTTCTTAAAGTTTACAGAAAGTTTCTTTCATCTTTCAAATTAACAACCACAGGCCTTCTGCAACGGTGGAACGGTCTGTTTCTTGCGGCTCATCATACCAGGAATCCACATGCAACCATTCTCAATCTTGCCACCAAAGGCACCTTCGATCAAGGCAGGCTCATCGGAAAGAACAACCAGCTCGGTCCCTTCCTTGACGACATCGGTGAGCATGAACAGAACAGAATGGCGCCCATCTTTCTTCACATCTTCCAATGCCTTCAGCAGATCAGCACGGATACCGGCAACCTGATCAAGAGCAGCAAGCTCCAACTGACCAATACCCATTTTCTTGCCGTTCATATCAAAGTCTTTATAATCACGGAAAACCAGATCTTTCATGGCAACACCATCAATAGAAGACTTGGCGCGGAGCATATCCATGAACAGGGCATCGGTATCATCGACACCGGCAATTTTCTTCAACTCGGCCACAGCGGCCTTATCATCTGAGGTACAGGTTGGGGACTTAAAATTCACGGTATCGCTGAGAATAGCTGACAGCATGCCGCCGGCAACATCCTTAGGAATGGCAACGCCTGCATCCTTGAACATCTTGTTGAGAACAGTACCGGTACAACCAACAGGCTCGGCGCGGAACAGGATCGGCTGATTGGTGGTAATGTCACCGACTTTATGATGATCAACAATGGTAACCACTTCAGCTGAGGCAATATTGGCAGGAGCCTGTCCGATATCACTGAAATCTACAAGGGCAACTTTCTGCCCGGCTGCATCCATCATGGTCTCAGGGGCAGCAAGACCAAAGCGCTTCAGGACCACTGTGGACTCTGGGTTGAGCTTATCTGCTTCGATCTGCATACAAGCCTTTGCGGCTTGACCCTGAGCATTGAGAAGTGCTGCAAGAGCAATCGCTGCTGTTACTGAATCGGTATCCGGGTTAGAGTGACCTACTACACAAATTGTCATCGGGGTATTCCTCCATACATAATGAGTTATTTAAATCGACCAGCACGGACGATTTCCTATACTGCCTATTATCTACATATACAAAATTCAGGTTCTCTTCTGTTCCAATATTTTTTCGCCACAATAGTGCCTTCACCTGAGGGAGTCAAGCAGAAAAAAGAGACACAAAAAACAGGCGTACAATGCCACCTAACTCTCTTCCTGTCAACAAAAGCTTCGTGACTTTCCCCTGCCAGTCAAGTATATTTAAGGCCATTGTAATAAAATAATCATTAGACTCCTGATCATTTCCTTACAATGGCAACGGGTGACCTCGAATCGCTCGCCCAATGGCCCAATGAAGAGCGATCGTTTTTTATACTGGTCACTGTATCCCAAAGTTGCACTTGTTATAAACGAGAGTTTAATTTATAGAACTAGACTCTCAGCCTTTGTTCTCTCAAACCCAAGGTTCCGTTATGAAATCAGCATCCAAGCGGCCCCGGTCACTTCTTTTTCCTGCCTTTGTTCTGATACTCCTGGCGTCAGCTACACTCTGGTTTTTCTTTAACCGAGGGACCCCACCTCTTCCTGAGCCATCTGCTGTTTCTGAAAAACCAGGAGTAGAATCAACAACCGCCCTTGCTCCCAACCACGCAGAATCAATCAACCCAGCAGCCTCTTCAATGCCTCTTAACAAAGAGGAGCTTGCCGCTGCAGTGCCGGAAAACCTAATAGAAAGAACTGATTCCACCCCGCTTCCCACTCTGCCGTCCAAAGAACAGCTACCCTTGGCAACAGAGAAGATCAATGCATTTTACCAAAATCTTGACCAGCAGGAATATATCAAGGCCCATCATCTTGACACGACAAGCCGCATCTATCTTACCAACCTACTACAGAAAATACTGGACAACCCACCGATTGTCACCCGAGAGACAGATGACCTGTTAACCATTCTTAAGAACAGTGCCCATTTCTATCGAATTCTAGGCAAAGACAACATCCTCCTCATTAAAGAGATTTTAAACCAAGAAAAAGACAAGATTGAAGAGGTTATGGCCAACTACGCCCTCATCCTGACCGAAAAACCCGACTCCCTTGGTAACGACTTGTCTCTCAAAGTCCCTGAGAATGCCCTGTATGAATATGCCTGTTTTTTTCTTAACACCATGGGAGGAAAGTTGTATCTGGCCAGACGGGATTCTCTTTCCCGGATGCTTGTCAGCTATTATGCCATTCAAATTATCCACCACGCAAACCTAGAAGGAAAAAACAAATACGGTCTGCAACTGCAACCTGCAATCGACCTGCTAACCGCAGAGATCGAGATAGGCGGCAACCCACTACGCTATAAAGAAGCATACCTCGACGCACTGTACGATTTGAAAGAAAAATATCAATAAACTGCCTTCGTGATAAGGAGTCAAAAATATGGATACTTGGTATATTGCACTGAATGGTCAACAACATGGTCCCTTCAATCAAAGCCAGATCCAGCAAGGATTGGCCACGGGAACATACACGAAAGAGACGTTGGTTTGGCGCCAGGGTTTTGCCAACTGGCTTACAATTGGACAGGTGCCGGAACTACAGCAAACTTTTGCCCCACCAAGTCCGCCCATGAACCTTGGCGCCATGCAGGCCCATGAAATCGATTACAAGATTCATGGTAATGAGATGCAATTCGTAGAGATTGAACTTGACCCACGAGAAAGCGTCGTCGCCGAGGCCGGGGCCATGATGTACATGTCAGACGGAATCCAGATGGAGACGGTCTTTGGCGATGGCAGCCACACCTCCGAGAATGGCAGTTTTATGGACAAGATGCTTGGGGCCGGCAAGCGACTCATTACCGGAGAAAGTCTATTCACCACTATTTTCACCTTTATGGGTCAGGGCAAAGGCAAGGTAGCCTTTGCCGCTCCTTACCCAGGAAAAATTATTCCACTGGACCTGAAAGACTATAATGGCAAACTCATCTGTCAAAAATCCGCCTTTCTCTGCGCCGCCAAAGGCGTAGCTTTAGGAATCGCCTTCCAGAAAAAAATCGGTGTCGCCCTGTTCGGCGGAGAAGGGTTTATCATGCAGAAGCTGGAAGGAAACGGCCTCACCTTTGTCCATGCAGGAGGCACAATCATTGAAAAAGAGCTGCAGGCAGGAGAAACCCTGCGGGTAGACACCGGCTGCATGGTCGCCCTCACCCAGACAGTACAGTATGATATCGAATTTGTTGGTGGTGTAAAATCCGCGATCTTCGGAGGAGAAGGATTCTTTTTTGCAACCCTGCGGGGACCAGGACATGTCTGGCTGCAATCCCTGCCCTTCTCCCGTCTGGCTGGCCGTATCCATGAAGCAGCGCCTCAGAACAACAGCGGTTATTCCACTCAGGGAGAAGGATCTGTTCTGGGTGCTCTCGGTAATCTTCTGCAGAAATAAGCACCTAACAATAAATAATGTTCTGAGCATTTACTGGCTAGCCTGCCGCCCTCCCTTTTTTCAATGCTTTTTTACTTTAGGAAAACTTACAACAAAAAAACATCAAGGTTATTGTCACATGAACAGAAAAATAGGTGTTATTCGAATTTGGATGATCCTTCTTTTGTCTTTCTCATGCTTTCCACTTAGCAGTCAGGCTGCATTACTTGCCCACTGGACCTTTGACGAAAGTATCGGAACCACAGCCTATGACAGCGTCGGAGGCTATTCTGGAACGCTGGCCGGAAACGCCGCATGGATGCCCAGTAGTGGTATGGCGGGTGGAGCAATCAGTCTTGCCAGTGCGACAAGCGACTATGTGAACATGGGAGATGTCCTTCCTCTGGGCGCAGGTCCTGCCTCTGTAGTTCTCTGGATCAAGACTACAACCACGGACCCGGACACTCTTGTTCTTTCTAAACACTGGTCCGGCAGTACCAGTGGCTATTTTGTCGGCATAAACAGCAGTAACTCCTATGGCACTGCCGACAAATCCTGGTTTTATAATTTCCACAACGGGAATGAACCCATCTCCACCTCATCCGTCAATGACGGCCAGTGGCACCAGATTATCGCCACCCGCGGGAACAACGAGGTGAAAATCTATGTGGACGGTACACCGGTTGAAGACACCAAAACCGATGATGGACTGAATAACCCTCCAGCGGGAACGCCCTTTCTGATCGGCGGATACTTTGACGGGAGTCCTCAAAGCTCTTATACCGGACTTGTTGATGATGTTCAAATCTACAACCATATGCTTTCCGACACCGAAATCCAATGGTTGTATGATCACCCTGGACAAGCGCCCGCCTGTGCCCCAGCCCCAGCTAATATGGTATCCTGGTGGGGCGGAGACAACAATACCCTGGACATGGTCGGGTCCAACCATGGCACACTGATCAACGGGACGACCTATGCCACGGGCATGGTTAATCAGGCATTCAGTCTTGACGGAGTGGATGACTATGTAGAAATCGCAGACACTGAAACAGGAGATTTTGGCAGTAATGCATTCAGCGTGAATTTCTGGATGTACTCCAATAACAATGGCAGCAACACCTATTTATTAGGCAAATCGCATCCCGATGGAGGGCAGGGGTGGGATGTCAGGCTTAACAGTAATACAATCCAGATATCTGGAATAAATGGTTGGGCATTTAACATTACGAGTGACGCCTCAACCACAGCCAACACCTGGCATTTTATTTCAATTTCATCAACAGATACAGAGGTCAACCTCTATATTGATGGAGTTTTGAAAGGAACCAGCCCTCGCAGCACCATCAGTTCAACAACAAATCCTTTCAGGATGGGCTACACAAGCAATTTTGGTGGTACACCATTTAACGGTCTTCTTGACGAGATTAATATATTTAACCGTGCATTGACTCCGGAAGAAATCGTCGCCAGCTACAACGCTGGAAGTGCCGGGATATGCCGAATGTGTACCCCTGTCCCGACTGATGTGACCGCTTGGTGGAGGGCCGAAAATAATGCCGACGACAGCGCAGGCACAAATGACGGCATCTTGATAAACGGCACGACATTTACCTCAGGGAAGGTGGGCCAGGCATTCAGCTTTGATGGAGTGAATGATTATGTGGATCTGCCGGATGGTTTTGCAGATTTCACCAATGGCTTTACCGTCGGTTTATGGGCTAATCCAAGCGCATCAGGCAATTGGGCAAGATTTCTTGAATTAGGCAATGGCTATCAAAATGACAATATTTTGTTCTTACGAAGACAGACAACAGACCAATTAGCATTTCAAGTCTACTCGGGAGGCGTCCTCACCGGAACGGCTTACGCTCTCAACGCTATCACTAATGATGAATGGCACTATTATGCCGCCACCATGGATGCCAGCGGCAACGTCCAGCTCTACAAAGACGGCGCACCATTGACAATGGCGGTTGATTCAAGCGCTGTTGCTGTACCCGCCAATGTAACACGAACCATCAATTATATCGGCAAAAGCAGTTGGCCGACACCACCGGATGAATACTACACCGGCAAGATTGACGAAGTCATGATCTTCAACCGTGCCCTTTCTGCCAATGAAATTGGAGCTCTTTATAATAGTGGAAGCATCGGGACATGCGATATCTTTCATGCCACAGCCACCGCTGGCACCGGTGGCAGCGTCAATCCTGCAAGTCAGGATGTAAACTCCGGCGCTCCAGCATCGTTTGCCGTAACCCCTGATTCTGGTTACCTTACAAACAGGGTTGTTGGAGGTACTTGCCCAGGGGGGAGTTGGATTGGTTCAACCTATACAACCGGCAGCGTAACGGCTGATTGTACCGTCACCTTTACATTTACACAGGGATTTTTTTATGAAGACTTTGAAGGCTATGCTGAAAACAGTTATCCAGATTCGTTTACACAAATTTATAACGGAAGTGGGGATGCCAACCAGAAAGTAATAACCACCGCAGGTCCCGACACATCCAGCACAAAAGTTTTTCGTCTGCAGGGCGTCAGCTCCTGGGCATCTGAACATATAAGGGCTTTGCCTGCCGAACTCCCACCCACCCTTGTCATCGATGCCTATATCAAACCGATTAGTGGTGTATGGCCCGGTCGCTTTGGCCTGAGAAATCCAACGGGGACCTGGGGGACGAGAATCTCGGCGGTCTTATTTGAAAACGGTAAAATCTTGGCCCTGCAAAACGGCGATGACGGCAGCAAAATAGAATTAGGAACATATACAGTAGACCAGTGGTACAAGGTTACATTGGAGCATGACATCTCAGCCAGAACCTACAATGTTTACATCAATGGAACACAAGTCGGCACAGCTATACCCATGCATCCAACTCTTGCCCCGACCCAACTGCATTTAACTGCTGGAAATACAGGAACGAATGAAATTTACTATGAAAATGTTGGAATATACGATTCACTACCTACACAAACGCACACTATTACAGCCACAGCTCTGGAACATGGTACAATCAGCCCCAATGGATCAGTGCCAGTTTTCAATGAAAGCGATCAAACCTTCATTATCACTCCTGAAACGTACTACCATATAGCTGATGTTGTGGTTGATGGGGCATCAGTGGGGCCAGTAACAGAGTACACCTTTAGCAGTGTCACTACTGCACATACCATTGTAGCAAGTTTCGCCATTGACACATACACCATTGAGGCCTCTGCCGGAGCAAACGGTTCCATCAGTCCCAGTGGTTCTGTGACTGTCGACCACGGCAATGATCAGGGATTCACCATCACAGCAAATCCCAATTATCATATCGTTGATGTGCTGGTTGATGGCGAGTCTGTGGGGGCGGTAACAGAATACACCTTTAGCGGTGTCACTGCTGCACATACCATCGAAGCAAGTTTTGCCATTGACACTTACCTCATTGTGGCCTCTGCCGGAACAAACGGTTCCATCAGCCCCAGTGGTTCTGTGACTGTCGACCACGGCAATGATCAGGGATTCACCATTACAGCAAATTCCAATTATCATATCCTTGATGTGCTGGTTGATGGCGAGTCTGTGGGGGCGGTAACAGAATACTCCTTTACCAATGTCACTGCTGTACACACCATCGA
>JAQVER010000033.1 GCA_028697885.1 Desulfocapsaceae bacterium | reverse complement strand
CCGGCCCTCCGCTTTACCTCCATCTGGGACGAACAGGCGAACATCCGGACCCGAGATGTCCTGGCCGCCCCCATTATCTACCGGAACACACTCCTGGGTGTAGTCGAACTGATCAATACCCGCCATGAAAGAGGGTTCGCCGAACGCGACCTCCAGCGAATCCACAACCTGGCCGAGACCCTATCCATTGCCCTCTATAATAACTTGCGGATATCGCGCAAGGTCCCCCTCAAGTTTGACTGCCTGGTGAAAAAGCGCCTCATCTCGGCCAATGAGTTGGATAGGGCCTTGGCCATCGCCGCCCAGGAGAAGGTGGAGCCCGAGACTATCCTGATTCAAAATTTCCGGATCGCCAAGGCGGATCTGGGTGAGGCCCTGGCCAGCTTTTATGACACGCGCTATGTGGATCTCAGTAAGATTGACAATTACCCGAGACAACTCTTCAAGGGCATCAATATCGACTACTTCCGGGCGGCCAGCCTGGCCCCTCTCGACCTCACCGACAACACGGTGGTGGTGGCAGCCATGGATCCTGAGGAGCAGAACACCCTGATCCACGAAGTCAGACAGGTGTTGCGGGTCGCCAAGGCCGAGGTGCTGTTTGCCTTCCGCGATGAAATCGAGGCCTTCTGGCAACGAATCAAAGCGACCTATTATCCGAACGAGGTAACCTCCTCCTTCAGCCCGGGAAAAACCTCATTCGCCTCAATCATTGAGCGGATCGAGGTGGAAGAAAAAGCCCCTTCTGCCCGCCCGGCCAAGGATAGTTCGAACAAGGAGGAGGGGATCGACGACCGGCCGGTCGTCCTGCTGGTCGATCAGATTATTGAAAAGGCTTACTACCGCAACGCCTCCGACATCCACATCGAACCCTACGGCACTGATCACGACGCCGAGGTACGCTACCGGATTGACGGGGCCTGCGCCGATGTCCTGAAAATCCCCAAGAATTACGTTAGGCAGGTTATCGCCCGATTCAAGATCCTGGCCGATCTGAATATTGCCGAACGGCGCAAACCCCAGGACGGCAAGATCAAATTCACCACCTCCCGAGGCAAGGAGATCGAACTGCGGGTGGCCACCATCCCCACCGCCAACAGCAATGAGGATATCGTTCTCCGGGTCTTGGCCGACTCCAAGCCCTTACCCTTGCAAGATATCCTCCCCCCCCGGATCCATGAGGAATTTCAGGAGATCATCGCCAAACCATACGGGATCGTTCTGGTCGTCGGCCCCACCGGTTCAGGAAAAACCACCACCCTCCACTCGGCCCTCAGCGCCATCAACACCCCGCAGAAAAAAATCTGGACCGCGGAGGATCCGGTGGAGATCACTCAGTACCGGCTCCGCCAGGTCCAGGTAAAACCCATGATCGGCTTTACCTTTGCGGCTGCTATGCGCGCCTTTCTCCGGGCCGACCCTGACGTGATCATGATCGGCGAGATGCGCGACGAGGAGACAGCCAAGATGGCCATGGAGGCCTCCCTCACCGGCCACCTGGTCTTCAGCACTCTCCACACTAACTCCGCCCCTGAGACCATAGTCCGCCTCCTCGACATGGGGATCGACACCTTTAACTTCGCCGACTCACTCCTCGGGGTGCTGGCCCAACGCTTGGTCCGCACCCTCTGCGATAAGTGCAAGGAGCCCTACCACCCAGACCGGGCGGAATACGACCATCTCCTCCATAATTACGGGGTCCTCTTTTTCGACCATGTCAATGTCCTCTATTCCGACAGCCTGACCCTGTACCGGGCCAAGGGTTGTCCGGCCTGCAACAACTCCGGCTACCGGGGACGACAGGGCATTTACGAGCTGATGGGTACCAGCCCTCGCCTGAAAAAGCTGATCATCAAGCGCGCCACAGTAAGCGAACTGAAAGAAGAGGCGATCAGCAACGGCATGACCGTTCTCCTCCAGGAAGGCATCCACCTGATCTTTGACGGAAAAACCGACTACAAACAGGTGATGAGCGTCTGTTCCCAGTAATTCCAATCCGAAACCGTTCGAAGAACACAGGAACACTCGCGAATGGTGCTGGTTTAGGCGATTGCAGCTGCTACGTGCTCCGATGAGGAATTTCCTTTCCCTTAAAGCCTTGGCGAGGTCAGAGACTTCTCCATCTTCTCGTTCACTATCCCATCGATATGTTCATTGGTCCAGACAGCATCTTTGCGCAGCGTCTTGGTGGCGTGCCAAAGGCGATACGATCCGCACCTTTTGATCGGAGACGGCAACCAGGGCCCCGCCGAGGTGACCAAGCTCCTTGATCTGGGCCGTAAATTTGCTGACCGACTGGACAAAGCGTGGCGCCTCGGCAGCAGAGGCTCATTGCAGACTGTACCGTTCTTCACGGATATCTATATCTTTCTACTTGATAATATTTTCCATGGGTATCCTCAGATCTCCACAAAAAGGGATTTCGAAGCCTACAAATAGTTCCCTCCCCCTTTTTAAGGGTACTACATGGTGATAGCATCAAAAAATCAATGGCAGCAGTGGCTACGGAAACGGTTAAGCGTGCCAAGCTGGTAGATGATGTTCGTTTTTTGTAACGGATCTCTCGGGAAGCAATGACCAATTACATCCCTGGCAGAAGAAGAAAAATTGATGTTTCGACTTTTCTTCTACATGCTTGACATGAGGAACATTAAAGGAGGCAACATGCATACAAATCGTCGGACCAGCAAACGACATGCTACTCCGGGGCTGATATCCAGTATATGGAATGGAGAATCGGCCTGCATTGGTACTATTGAAGATGTTTCAACCACTGGGCTTCGAGTATCTCAAATTCCGTCACATTTTAATGAGCAATCCCGAAAATGTTTCATGATCGTGCACGGTCCTCTCCAGGATTTCAAACTCATGTTGCAATCTACATGGAAATCTGAGACTAAAAAAGAGAAAGCTCAGATGATAGGCTTTAAGGTTGTTCACCCGACACTCAACTGGAAGAATTTTCTTGCAGTAACCCTTGCAACAATAGGAGTAAGTGACAGTTCCCCATTGTACAAATCAAGACCGACATTCAAAAGAAGAATCAATAATGAAGGACAAGATCCTTACAGCATAGCTCTCTTCCTCGCTGCCTTACTCACTAACAAAACTTTCGCTCAAGGAAAAGGAGGTGCTGAAACAAGTGGGGTCAGTCATCAATGCGGGACACCAAAGATTTTTTAAAATAATCAGCTTCTGCTCGAAAGAGCAGAGACAACTCTCGCTGGTGAAAGATTTTATAGGGAATGGATTGGTAACAAGGCCTGGAAATCCGGTCAAATTTTTTCTTCAAGATGGATGGAGGGAAAAATCTCATGTCTTTGCTATCCGAATTACCATGTTGGGAAATAACCCAGTGTAACAGAAAAGAGCAGTGTCCCCGAGCTAGCGATCCGGAAAGGGCTTGCTGGGAACTGGTCAAGGATGATAAAGCCAGCTCATTCCATATTTGCGTTGACTGCCTGGTCTATCTGGTCAAGCAAAAGGATACCCATCTCAGTGAAGAGGTGTTTTCTTCTATCCTCAAACGACGAAGAGTAGCGGCAGGTAGAGAATATGAGTGCCGCCTTCTTGCCCATGGCATTCGTTGAATACTCGTCTGCGGTCTCAGGTTACCTGAAATCTCTTCCTGAATGGACAGATATTGCCAGATATTGCTGTACGTCTCCCTGGCCCTGATTTTACTCTGTTCTGGTCTGTGAAAACCTTGAGGGATAAGGATTCAGGGTCAGGTCTTGGTTTGTCAGCTTTCGTTACAGTATTTAATCACGCGATTACTCACTTGTTACATAAAACGAGAAAGGCCCTGCTTCATTAAAGAAGCAGGGCCTTTCTTTTTACAAAATTTTTCCGAACGTATCAGCCAAGGGCCGTGGTCAGAGACTTCTCCATCTTCTCGTTCACTATTCCGCCGATATGCTCATTGGTCCAGATGGCATCCTTGCGCACCGCCTTGGTGGCGTTGCCAAAGGCGATCCGTACCTTTTGATCGGAGACGGCAGCCAAGGCCTTGTCGATCCGGGCCTTCAGCTCTTCTTTAGACAGACCCTCGGCCTCGCCGATGGGGCCAAGCTCCTTGATCTGGGCCGTAAACTTGGTGATCAACTGGACAAAGCGTGGTGCCTCGGCAGCAGAGGCCCATTGCAGACTATAGCGTTCCTCGCGGATACCAACATCCTTCAAGACCTTCTTCACCAGCGCATTCACACCCATTGCATCGTAATTACCAACCTGGTAATGGCATTCGCCAAGTTGTCAGCCGCCGGAAAAGATCCCGTCCGCACCTTCCGCCAGTGCACGGAGGACAAAGGCCGGATCGATGCGCCCGGTACACATCACCCTGAGGGTCCGCATATTGGGCGGGTATTGAAACCGTGAAACACCGGCAGCATCTGCCGCCGCGTAACAGCACCAGTTGCATAAAAAGCCAAGGATGCTGGGATTAAATTCCTGGTCAGCCATAAGACGTTCTCCTCAAATATAATAAACTTGTTCCATCATTATTTAGAAATGAAATTATCTGTCGCCTGTGGCCCCGAAGGCCTCAATCTGAGAGATAAGCTGCTCATTGGTAAACCCGCCCATGGAGATGGCAAAAGTCGGACAATGGGCGGCACAGATCCCGCAGGCCTTGCAGGAAGCGGAAACAGTCTCCGCCTTGCGCTTGCCATCCACCTTCTGCATGACAATGGCCCCGTAGGGACAGAGGCTGACGCAAAGTCCACAGCCGATGCACTTGTCCTGCTGGACGCTGGAGACGATCGGGTCAACCTTCACATAGCCCTTGACCAGCGGGATCGCCGCCTTGGCCGCTGCCGCCTGGGCCTGGACGATGGTCTCATCGACAGGCTTGGGTCCATGGGCCAGTCCGCAAACATAGACGCCGGAGACTGACAGCTCCACCGGACGCAGCTTGACATGAGCCTCAAGGAAGAACTTATTGGCCGTCACCGGCAGCTTCAATAGCTTGGACAGGGTATCGGTATCATCCGGCACAATCCCCACAGAGAGGGCCACCAAGTCAGGGGACATGGTCACCTCTTCCTGCATGATGGAGTCGAAGAAACGGACCTGAACCTTAGCGCCTTTTTGAGTTACCTCAGGTTTACGATCGACCTCATAGGGAATAAAGACCACGCCCATCTTGCGGGCCTCTGTATACGCATCTTCAGCAAAGCCATAGGTGCGCATATCCCGGTAGAGGACAATAATCTGGGAATCAGGATTGATCTCCTTGACCTTCAGGATATTCTTCAGGGCGTGATTACAGCAGACCTTGGAGCAGTAATTGAGATCATCACCGCGCGAGCCGGCACACTGAATCATGACGATGGAACCGGGGGCCCGGGTCTTGGCCTTGCCCGCCAGTTGTTTCTCGAGCTCCTGCTGGGTCACAACCTTTTTGGACTTGCCCAGCAGATACTTGTCAGGCCGATGCTCACGGCCGCCGGTGGCGACGATGATCACACCATGGTCGACGGTCTGCTCGGTCTTGTCCTTGCCGCTACCACTGGCAATCACCGAGGCAAAGTTGCCGATAAATCCGGCAGTCTGTACCAGCTCCGCATTGCAGATAACATCGATGTTTTTGGACTGCTTCACCTTGTCGACCAGGGTCTTCAGATGCGACTGCACCTCATCTCCGGCCAGGGTATGATGGAGATTCTTGAGGTTGCCGCCGATACTCTCCCCTTTTTCGATGAGGACCGAAGCAAATCCCTGCTCGGCCAGGTTCAGGGCGGCGGTCATTCCCGCTACACCGGCGCCTACAACCAGGGCCTTGGGAGTTACCGGCACCGTCTGCTCGGGCAGGGCCTGGATATGACGGGCCTTGGATACGGCCATGCGCACCAGATCCTTGGACTTGACGGTGGCAAGCTCCGGCTCACCGGCATGCACCCATGAACATTGATCGCGGATATTGACCATCTCAAAGAGATTCCGGTTCAGACCGGCATCCCGCAGGGTCTCCTGAAAGAGAGGCTCATGGGTACGCGGCGAACAGGCTGCTATAACCACCCGGTTCAGCTTGTGTTCTTTGATCTTCTTCTTAATAACCTCCTGGGCATCCTGGGAACAGGAATAGAGGTTTTCGGTATAATAGGTGACGTTCTTCATATCCCCGGCGTAGTTGGCAACCGCAGCCACATCCACCACCGAGCTGATATTGATGCCGCAATGACAGACAAAGACGCCGATTCGGGCCTCATCGTCTTCTGCAACCTTCTGCTCCTCAGGATAGGTCTTGAGCTCCACACCTTTGCCCCGCACCTTTTTCAGGGTGGCAGCTGTCAGTGAAGCGGCAGCCGAAGACTGGGTCACCGACTCCGGGATATCCTTGGGGCCCTGGAAGGCACCCGCCACCACAATCCCCTCCTGACTGGTCTGCAGGGGGTTGAAACCATTGGTGGCACAGAAATCATATTTATTGAGGCCAATCTTGGTGATATCGGCAATCTTCTGGGCATCCTTGGGCGACTCAAGGCCCACGGAGAGCACCACCAGATCGAAGGGCTCAAACTTGTGCTGACCATCAAGGGTAGCATAAGTCAGTTGCAGACGGTTCTCCCAGGGAGTGACATCCGCAACCTTGGCCCGGACAAACTTGATGCCGATGGCCTCGGCCCGTTCACGGGCGGCGTCAAAATCCTTGCCCTGGGTCCTGATATCCATGTAGTAGATAGTGATATCCACTTCCGGATCATGTTCTTTGGTCACCAGCGCCTCTTTGATGGCATACATGCAGCAGACCGAAGAACAGTAGCCGTTATTACAGCCGATGTCCCTGGAGCCGACGCACTGGATAAAAGCCATCCTTTTGGGATGCCTGCCATCGGAGAAACATTTGACCTCGCCCTGGAAGGGACCGGAGGCGGTGGTCATCCGCTCAAATTCAAAGGCAGTGACCACATCCGGGTGTTTGCCGTAGCTGAATTTGGCCAGGGTCTTGGGATCGATCTTGCCGAAACCGGGCGAGAGGATCACCGCCCCCACATGCAGCTTCCGCTCTTCTGGCTGCTGCTTAAAATTAATAGCGTGACTTTGACAGACCGGCACACAGATCTGACAGGTCTCATGCTGCAAAAAGAGACATGAGCTCGGATCTATGTAATAGGTGGCAGGCACTGCCTGGGCGTAATCGATATGGATAGGCCGGGTAATGGCCAGCCCTTCATTATAAGGGTCCACATGATGCTTGGGGCAGTATTGGGTACAGAGTCCACAGGCAGTACAGGCATCGGCGTCGATATAGCGCGGACGCAGATTAATCGTGGCTGTGAAATTTCCTGCTGTTCCTTCCAATGCCAGAAAATCAGCATTGGTCAACATTTCAATATTGGGAGACCGACCGGCCTCTACCAGCTTTGGCGCCAGGATTCAGAGTGAACAGTCATTGGTCGGAAAGGTCTTGTCAAGCTGGGCCATCACCCCGCCGACCGCTGGTGATTTCTCCACCAGATAGACATAAAAACCAAGTTCCGTCAGATCAAGTGCGGCCTGGATTCCGGCGATACCACCGCCGAGAATCATGACTGCCCCTTCTCTGTTATTCATTGCTTTACCCATAATGTTACTCCTGAAAAATGATCGTTTGGGTCTTCTTTAATCTTATGTTTCAATAAAGTCATCAAAGAGATGGCTAAGCGAAAAGGCCTACAGACGAGGCGCTCAAATCCTGAGGAATGCGGCGTACTGTTGGGTACGCCGCAGTGACGAAGGATGCAAGTGCAACGAAGTATTTTGGGCTTTTCGTGACGCCATATTATGCTTCGACCTTACAGGCCTTGATCGCACAAATCTTGTACTGGGGACTGCGCGAAAGCCGGTCAAGACTGTTTAAAGTCAGGTTATTCACAGGAACCTCTGCGAAGTGATACGGTATGGCAATAGTGCCGACCTGCGAGCGGTCGGTGATGTGGGCGCGTAATTGTACAGACCCCCGCCGGGAAGTAATTTCAATGGTATCCAGATCAGCAATGCCGAGGCTGGCAGCATCCTCTGGATTGATCTCGGCAAAGGCCTCGGGACAAAGCGCCTCAATCTCCGGCGTCTTCCGGGTCATGGAACCGAAATTGTACTGCGGTGTCTCCCGGATGGTGGTCAGGATCAGCGGATACTCGGGATCAGGCATCTCGGTGGGAGGAGTATAATCCTCAGGGATAAACAAGCCCTTGCCTTGCGTGAATTTCCCGATGTGCAGAACCGGAGTTCCCGGATGGTCAAGACTTGGCACCGGCCATTGCAAACCCACCTTCTCAAGACGCTCGTAGGTGATGCCGGCATATTGAGGCATAAGCTGAGTCACCTCGTTGAAGATATCTTCCGGATGCGAGTAAGGCATATCGTAGCCCATGCGATGCGACAGTTCACAGAAGATCTGCCAGTCGGGCTTGGCATCACCGGGTGGCTCGACTGCCTTGCGCACCCGCTGGACGCGGCGCTCAGTACAGGTGAAGGTACCGTCTTTCTCAGCATAACAGGCCGCCGGGAAGACGATATCGGCCATCTTGGCCGTATCGGTGAGAAAGATATCCTGAACGATGAGGAAATCGAGTTTTTCCAGAGCCGCAACCGCATGATGGGCATTGGGATCGGCCAGAACCGGATCCTCACCGAAGACATAGATCCCCTTGATATCACCCTCAAGAATGGCATCCCAGACCTCAGTGGCCGCCTTGCCCTTGCGACGGGGCAGCTTCACCTCCCACATCTTCTCATAGCGATCAAAGGCATCGTTGTTTTCCAGCCCGGCGTATCCAGGCAGGGTATTGAACAGAGCGCCCATATCACAGGCCCCCTGGACATTGTTCTGGCCGCGCAGAGGATTGACCCCGCCCCCCGCAACGCCGAGTTTGCCGCAGAGCATGGCCAGATTGGCAATCGACTTGACGTTATCGGTGCCGCTGGCGTGATGGGCAAGTCCCATGCCGTAGAATATGGCGCATTTTTTTCCAGGGGAAGCATAAAGGCGGGCCGCGGCACGGAGTTGCTCCTCGGAGATACCGGTGATCTGCTCTACATACTCGGGAGTATATTTGGAGGTAACAATCTCCAGCTCTTCAAAGTTCTCGGTGCGCTCTTCGACAAAGGACTTATCCCAGATCCCCTCTTCGAGAATCA
Organism: Desulfocapsaceae bacterium; assembly: GCA_028697885.1. GTDB lineage: Bacteria > Desulfobacterota > Desulfobulbia > Desulfobulbales > Desulfocapsaceae > UBA2270. The sequence continues at coordinate 30,485 of JAQVER010000033.1, read as the reverse complement.
CATGGACCATGCCGTTCAACAGGGCAACATCGCTGCCGGGATTGGGCCGCAACCAGAGATCCGCCTCATCGGCAAACTTGGTGCGCCGGGGGTCGATCACCAGCAGCTTGCTGCCGTTCTTCTTTGCCTGATGGATACGCAGACCAATGGTGGGATGACTGGTGTCGGCATTGGAGCCAATCACCATGATCACATCTGATTCCTTGACGTCGGCGATGGAGTTTGTCATCGCGCCGCTACCAAATGAAAGGGCCAGACTGGCCACAGTGGGAGCGTGTCAGAGACGGGCGCAATGATCGATATTATTCGTACCGATCGAGGTGCGCATGAACTTCTGCATGAGGAAGTTTTCCTCATTGGTGGCCCGGGCGCAACTGAATCCGGCAATGGAGTCCGGACCATACATGGCCTTGAGATCAAAGAGTTTCTTGGCCGTGTAATCGAGGGCCTCATCCCAGCTGGTCTCAACCAGCATACCGTTCTTGCGGATCAGGGGTTTGGTCAGTCGTTCTTTATGCTGGATAAACTCATGACCAAAACGACCCTTGACGCATAAGGCTCCATAGTTTGGCGCCTGCTCGGGATCGGCAGTGACTTCAATCACGGTCCCGCCCTTGACCCGGAGGATGATCTGACAACCAGCCCCGCAATATGGACAGGTACTGCGTACCTCTTTCACCGGTTCCGAATGAAGAGGAATGGTCTGGGCCTTCTTGTTCAGGGCGCCGGTGGAACAGTTGTCAACACACTTGCCGCAGGAAACGCAATTGTCCTTAAAATTCAGAACAAGACCAAGAGGACGTCCCTTTTCATCAAAGGACTCAGCACGCAGCTCAAGGGCATCATACTCACAGGAGCGCTCACAGCGGCCGCAGAAGATACATTTGTTTTTATCAACAATAATGGCGGGATGAGAATAATCCTTGGCATAAACGGGTATCGTTCCCATGCCGGTCTTGTTGATATTCAGGTTATGACTGATGGAGAGTTCCTTGAGAGTACAGCGATCAAAGGCAGTACAACCGCAGGAGAGGCATCTCTCGGCCTCATGCTGGGCCATCTTCTCGGAAAATCCTAGTTTCACCTCATCAAAATCCTGACTGCAGATCTCAGGGGGACGGGTGGGCATCTTTTCCCGAAGCTTGACATTGATCCCGTCAAAATTCCTCAGGTCCACATCATCAAAGCCCTTGCCGCGGGTGAAATTGAAACGACTCTCCGCCTCTTCCTTGGGTGTCCCCATAACAAAAGAATGGATATTATCTGCGGCACGACGGGCAGAGACAACGGCCTGGATCACCGAACGTGGCCCACTGACTGCATCGCCACCGGCAAAGACCCCTTCGATATTTATCTGCGAAGAGCGCACATTGGCATCTATGGTCTTATTGGGAGAGAGGGCAATAGACTTTTCAAGATCTCCACCAATGAATTTATCATCAACAGCGGTCTGGCCTAACGAGGAGACAATGGAATCCACCTGCAGGGTATTGCTGGAACCGGGAATAGGCTCTGGCTGCCTGACCCCTTTAGCATCGGGCTCACCCAGTTTCATCCGGATTAATTCCAGATTCAGCCTGGTACTTTGTTCAACGGAATCACTGATCGTAACGGGAGAGGCCATAAGTAGAAACTGTACTCCTTCTTTCTGGGCCTCTCTGATATTCCGCTGATGTGCAGGCATCTCTGTACGGGAGCGCGGATAGATAACAGTCACTTCTGCTACTCCCTGCCTGATCAGGGTACGCGCCACTTCCATGGCAATATTATTGCCGCCGATGACTGCAGCGCGCCGTCCCATGTCGGGATTTTTTCCTTCAGCAACCTGACGCAGATATTTCATCGCCGAATAGGTGTGCGGATTTACCACCCCCGGAATTTCAAGGGGAATATCAACACCAGCACCAGTGGCAAGATAAATTGCAGCATAGCCCTGATCTTTCAGAGATTGCAGGGTAAAATCCTTGCCCCATTTCTGACTGAGTTTAACCGAAATTCCCAATCGCAGGATAGTATTGATCTCGTAATTAAGGACGTCGCGCGGAATTCGATACTCCAGGAAGCCATAGCGCAAGGCCCCACCCAGTTTGGGAGCAGACTCGAAGATGGTTACATCGTGACCTTTCCGCGTAAGAAAATGGGCGGCAGTAAGACCGGATGGACCGCCACCGATCACCGCAATCCGCTTACCAGTAGGAGCATCCTTGGGGATTTTCAGATCAACCTCATGGTGCATGCACCAATCAGCCACAAAGCGTTTCAGATGATTAATGGAGACAGGTTCATCCACCAGGATACGACGGCAGCGGGTTTCACAAAAACGGGGGCATACCCGACCCACGGAAAAAGGCAGCGGGTTACGCTCCATGACCAGGCGCAATGCCTCTTCGTACTGTCCCTTGGCGACATGGGCTATATAGCCCTGGACATTGATCTGTCCGGGACAGGTAAGATTACAGGGTGCCTTGCAATCACCAAAATGAGTTTCCGCCAGAATGGCCAGACGCTCCAGACGGTGAGCTGCTATAGTGGGAGAATCGGTGGAGATAACCATTCCATCCCGGGCCAGGCCCACACAGGAATTAATCAATCCTTCCTGTCCTTCTATCTCCACCACACACATCTGGCAGGGTTTGTCTGCTGGTTTCCCCTGCACATGACACAGTGTGGGGATATTGATATCCGATCGCCTGGCAACCTCAAGAATAGTAAGGCCAGCCTCAGCAGTTATCTCTGCGCCATTAATGGTAAGTGTTACAGTTGTCATACTCAAATCATATGGTGGAGTCGGTTTTTAACCCGACTTACATTGCCACTTGCAAGAATGTAAGCCGAGTGCAGGTCGGGATTAAGCCCGACTATCGTTCTCTACTATTTTGATGGTTTCCATTCCTTCAAAAAGACAGGAAGATGACCGGCCTCTCTTGGCCCGATAATAATATTCCAGGCAGGAAGTTCCTCTTCCAGTTCACCCTTCAGGGAGGCAAGATAGCCGGGAATGATCAGGTCGCGATGTTTAACTTTCTCTTCAATCCCGCTCTTTTTCACAAACTGGGCGATCATATCAGCGCCGAATTTGCCGGCAGCCCAGGCAGTAAGTACGGAAAGGCCCTCTGTGTCTTTAATAAGAAGCCAGGTTGGTACCTTGGAGCCTTCAATCTCACCGGAGACAATAAAATAGGTAAGCGAGAAGTTACAGGTAATAACCACGGGAGAATCTTCACCAGGACCGGTCAGCGGATAGACATCCTCGGTTACCACCATTGGCCGCTGCGGATCGGTAAAGATGTTCATGCGCTCCAACAGCAACGGAAAGAGGATGTCCCCCTGCAGATCGGAAAGAACAATGATGCCGGCATACTTGGCAATCAAAATAGAGGCAATCATCGCCTCCATCATGGGATCGTCGCTCATCTCACAGGGAAAAGTCAAAGTTGGGAATCCCAAAGGCTTGAATTTGACTTTAACCGCAGAGCGTCTGGCCACGACATTATCTTCAAAGGCCGCACGCAATGTTCTGGCTCCAGTATCAATGGCCAGATCCTTTAGTCCCGCAGCGAGCAGGGTATTGGTCACATCAATACAATTATCAATGTTTGTACCCTTGGCTGCAACCGGCGCTGAACATTCCTTGGCAACCTGGATCATGGCATCGGCGTTTTCTGCAGTAGCACCGTAAAGAAGCGGAATACGTGTTCCACAGAGTTTGGCAGCGGCAGCAAGATGGGCGGGTGTATCACTCATCAGGATCAGGGCGGCACGGGCAGAACCATCAAGCACTTTCTGCACCAGATCGGTAAACGAAGCCTCGTCATTCTTACTGTCTTTGACGGCAATAAGATCGGCTTTCATGATCACACCGACACGTTCATAGACTAAGGTATTGAAACGGTCGATCCGGCCACTGACAGCAGCCTCATCCATATCTGTGGAAACGAGTACGGCTATACCGGTGGGATTGACAAAACGCTTTTCATGCCTGAACATGCAGGTCTCGCCGCCCACAGTAAAGGCATCGTCACCGCTGCCCAGCTTTAATGTACGGATTGGTGGGGCAGAAGCCTCACCAATAGTAGCCTTGGCCTCATCACTGACGTAGGGACAGGTATCAATTTCAACCTGACCAGCCGCAACTTTCATGGCAAATGCCAGACAGGTGGGGATGCTGCATTCACCGCAGTTCTTTTTAGGCAGCATCTTGAGAATTTGAATACCGGTTAAAGCCATGATAATATCCTCCAGTTGTATCTACAAAAATGAGTCATAGTGAACTGTTCAATGCAATACGCTTGCAGCTCACTAATAAAAATTCAGTAATGGGTCCTGGCACGCTCTCTGCCAGACGCCACTCCATGAAACAACAGGAACAGATTGGCTGTTTCTTGGGAGCGGCATGAGAATCCGTAACATAAATGGGGCAAAAAGCTTTGCTCATTTATTAAGGACTCTAAACAGCAGACTCCATCTCCAGCGCCGGATGCCCTTTTTCCTTGAGGAATTTATAGATCTCCTCTTCGGTGGTCCCCTGCTCCTCAGTGGCAATCATGTCATACAACTCAGGCATACCAATATTCTTACATACTTCTTTCAACTTCTCGCCAATCTCTTCCTTTAACATCTTGGGCATCCAGACAACACGCTTGAGACCGCCCTCAGCCTTGAACAGCTTATTACTGGTCATATAGTGCTTGCTGACCCCCATGAATCCGGGAGTCTGCATACCACCGCCGGCCATACCGGCAAGACTGGTAAATTTCATTCCTGACGGAGTCATGCCCAGGAAATCGCGGTTCACCACCATGATTCCGTTACAGGTAGGCAGCATGGCGGCAATGGCCTCAAAACAACCACAGGCCGTCATGGGATTATTCATCAGGGAGTAACAACTGACCTCAGGAACTGCTCCGCGAGAGGCCTGATTGACAAACTCATTGATGCCGACGTAATAGCCATTATCAGGGTCAGTACATTCACCCTTGTCAATGGGCTGGTTAGGGCCGGTTGGGTTGATCTGATAGGAGGCCTTACCATCCAGCCAGTTATAGGCACCACACATCCCGATGCGCTCAGGGGTGATGACACAGACATGGCTCGGGGCAAAGGACTGACAGAGGGTACAGGAATAGAACACATCCTCGGTCTCATCGGTCATGGCTCCCAGCCGCAGATCACGCTCGGTATAGACCGAAGTAGCCAGGGCCATAACCTCACGCACCTTATCCTCAACGGTGTAGAGCTTGACCTGGATCTTATCGACGATGGCGCCAAACTCCTGATGCAACTTCCCGTGCAGGACCACGCCAATATGTTTGAAGGAGAATCCCTTTTCAACGGCCGCCTTACCAATCCGCACCCACATGATATTTCTCTGGCCCATATGCATGATGCCCTGGATATAGTTGGTCAGGTGATGGAACTGCCGCTCAAGGATCGGCTCAAAATCTGACTGCATCTCGCGTCCGGCCACCTCAACCAGAATACCGAGTGGAAGATTCTGCCCCTGCTCAATATCGCAGATATCGGGACCTTCAAGGGTGACCAATCCATCCTCAACTTCATCCATGCTTTTAGAAATAAGCACCTCAACACCAGGAGTCCGACCGCCGCCACACTCCATGAACAGCTCATCCTTACGCACCCGCTCACCCTCAAAGGCAGGACCGAAGGCCAGAGGGATATCGATCTTGGTGATACTCACCTTCAGGCCGCGTACCTCGATGGCCTTCTGGACAATTTCGTTGTGGGGGATATTGGAAACAACATGTTCGTAGGTACAGATACCGGTGGGCAACACTTCGGGAATATCATAATCAGAGATAGTCGGAAATCCCCAGTTGATCGCACCGGCGGCATTGGCATACCACTCATCACTGACCGGGCCAAAGGCCATGACAAAGGCAAAGGTCCGGTCTTTATTATAGATCAGATTGCCTTTATAATCACCAGGCTTGATCCCGCCAAAGGCCATGGCTACACGGCAGGCAAAACCGATGGCAAAGACCGCCGTGGTATAGCTCTGGCCAAAAGGAACCAGACGCGTATTCCAGCCCACCTGGACATTATTTTGAACCAGGAGATCCGGCATGGTCTGACCATTTGTCTGGTCATGCATGAAGATGTAGAGATTTTTCTCCTGCAATTCAAGGGCAATCTTGGAGGCTACTTCCTTATCGGCCGGAGTTCCCATGATCGCGGCAAAGCCCGGGGCCGTGCCGTCAACAAATTCAACCCCGCGTTTCCGGAAGATAACATCATCAGCAGCACCCAGCCAGATGCTCTCGGCAGTAGGATCCTCGGTCTTGGTGTAATAATTAGGGGTGTTCAGATAACGAACAGCCTCATACATCTCTTCAGCAAAAAAGGTAGCCATACCGGCATCAAGCGCCGGCGCCAGATAGGGCAGCCAGATATCTTCGGTTACCACCGGCGGCATCAGCTTGTTACATTCCTGAAAGATATCCTTCATATCACCTAATTTTTCCACCTTCGCACCCAGCATACTGTAGATAACTGGCAGATAATAGGCGGTATTTGGAAAGGAGACCTCATGATCGGCGCCATATTTCTTCAACGCCTCTTCATAACTCTCCTCGGCCATATCTATAATTTTCCGGGCCCCACGAATGGCAGCGGAACAGATGATCTTCGACATAATCTAAACTCCCTTATTTATATCCCTGTTATCAGCTATCAGCAATCAGCTTGCCATAAATCTGACTGAGACAATAACCTTGCGGCTGTTTGCTGAAATCAACCCATCAAACCATTAATCAATGATTTCGTCATGGCCACCGCTTTGGGATGACGCATGATCAAAACCTCACCACCAGCCAGAAGCATGCAGCTTGCAGTCAGGGCCTCCATCATGATTCCACGCTTCTCCTGATCGCCAATCATGGCATCAGTGGGCAGCTTGGTTTCCTTAGCCTTCCATACCTCACGACCAAGATTACAGATAATGGGAACCTGTAGTTTCTCATCCTGCTGAATTAGAGCAGCCATGCGGATACGCTCCATGACCGAATAGGTATACTCAATACCGTAGCCAAGGGCTCCCACGGATGGATCCATCAGCACCGTTTCCAGAGGGACACCAAGGTTCTGCAGAAGAATATTCAACTGTTTGGCCAGATTCACATCAATGGGAGAGGCTGCGACTATGGCATGCTGGAAGGCCATGGCGGTGGCGCCGATGGCACGATAGTTGGCATCCTCCAGAGGAGCCAGGCACACTTTTTTATTGCCGATAACCGAGGTCAGATCGCGCAGCGTTTCAGTATCCTTCTCATTATTGCCACATCCCCAGACAATGATCGGCACTTCGACCGCCTCAATGACCTGGGCGGCAATCTTCGCCGCATCGGCAGCAGAACGATTCATGCCGTTGGGATCAGTGGAAACAAGCGAAATATTAATAGCCTCGGCGCCAAATTCCTTGATACATTTCTGAGCCCATGCAACCGGACTGTCCATGACATCAGTGAAGTGCTGAGCCAGAGTCTCAGGCCAGTCTTCAGGTCGTGCATCGAGAACATCCATGGCAATCAAGGATTTGTGCGGCTGATTGCCTTCAAAGAGATGGAAGGGCATGGATGCAGCGCCACCGACTGTAATGGTATGATCACCATTACCGAGAACGGTCTCACGAATCACCCCAGTATATTTTTCTTTATAGGATTTCTCATCGACCTTGCCAGCGCGTTCGGCGAGAGTCGTCTTCTCAAGGGCCAATGCGGCAACTGCGAAATCGGTACTCCCGGCAGATGGCGCTGCTGCCTGAGCTGCTGCCTCACTTGCAGCTTTTGCCTGAGCCTCTTCTTCGGCCTTGGCCTTGGCTTCTGCCGCTGCCTTTGCCTCAGCTTCAGCCTTCAATTTCGCTTCTGCTGCGGCCTTTTCCTGGGCTGCCTGTTGGGCCGCCGCTTCCTGGGCCTTGGCCTGGGCAGCAGCCTCTGCTGCAACCTTGGCTTCAGCCTCCGCCTTCACCTTCGCCTCAGCTTCTGCTTTAGCAGCATCTTCAGCTGCCGTATCCACTTTCGGAGTTGGTGCAGGAGCTGCAACAGGTGCAACAGGTGCAGCAGGCGTAGGTGCAGAAGTCACAACAGCTTTTTGCGGCTCACGATTGAGAATGGCATGAGCGCCTGCAAAATTGGTAATGGCCTCAAACTGCTCGTCGGACAGGCCATAGGCCTTTTTCAAGGCGGACAGCCCCTGATTCATGGCATCCAAGGCCATGATACGCTCTTTTTCATTCATCTCATGCTCTCCTGCGTCATCTATTGCGCTATCTGTTGTGCTCACAGGCACAGTTGTTCCCGTCATATTCGTATCAGCCGCAGCCACTTGCGCACCACCGGTGCCCGGCATTGCTGCCTGGGCCTTCGCCGTCAGTGCTTCCGCCTCTCTGCGGGCAGTAGCGACGATTGTTTCCGCCTCAGCTCTGGCCTTGTCAAGCACCTTCTCCATATCCACAGCCTGGACCTGGATGGATTCCTGTTTCTCACCAACAGACGTCACACCCTCGGCAGCAGCCTCAGCAAAGACAGATGGTCTTGGCAGCAGCCCGGCCCGTTTCAGTATCTCCGGCACCGCACTTTCCCATTCAATGGCCATGACATGGACACCGGCAACACCCTTGATTTCCTTGACCTGCTGGATGATATCAACACAGATGTTGATTCCTTCCTCTTGCTTGTCTTTAGCATCCTTCATCCGCCGGATCACATCATCAGTCACATCCATTCCCGGTACAGAACTCTTCATATAGCGAGCCATGCCCAGGGATTTAGGAGGAGTGACGCCTGCCAGGATAAAGACCTTTTCATCAAGACCAAGATCACGAACCATCTCCATGAACTTAGCAAATCTCTCCACATTATAAATAATCTGGGTCTGGACAAAATCTGCCCCAGCGGCCACCTTTTTCCCTAAGCGTACCGCCCGATATTCAAAAGGGTGAGCAAAGGGATTGGCAGCAGCACCAAGGAAGAGCCGAGGTTCATTGCTCTTTATTTCTTCACCGCACTGAAATTGCTTTTCATCCCGCATGGCCTTGACCATACCGAGCATCTGAATGGAGTCCATATCAAAGACCCCTTTTGATCCGGGATGATTGCCGAATTTCTGATGATCACCAGTTAGACAAAGTAGGTTTTTCAGACCCAGGGCCTGAGCACCCAGAATATCTGACTGCATCCCGATACGATTCCTGTCTCGACAGGTCATCTGGATTACAGGCTCAACCCCTTCATTCTGGGTAATCAGACCTGCTGCAATTGATGACATGCGAACGATTGCCGTCTGGCAATCGGTGATATTCACCGCATCCACATGACCTTTCAAGAGACGCGCCTTTTCCCGCACCACTTCAGGGTTCCCATTTTTAGGAGGCCCCAGTTCACCTGTTACCGCGAACTCTCCAGCCCTCAACACCCTTTCAAGATTACTCCCCGATTTCATCGGACGCGCTCCTCCATCAGAAAAACTCGCTAAATTCGTAACGATTCAGTTGCCGGGCACACCGCGTGCACCCTGCTTTCAACGTTCAGTCTTTTATTTCTGTCCGCAGCCCAGACCCGGAATACCCGTAGTCAGCTCACGACGCATCCCCATATCAAAGAGGACACGATCCTGTTTCTTGTTAATTCCCAAAGCCTCACGTTTTTCATCTATGGCCTTGATCATCTTATGGGCCAATTTGATGGGATCTTCTTCGTAGTCCCAGCAAGCACCATACTCTTCCTTCATTCCTTCAAGAAGATATTTGTTAAAGCCTTTCGCACCTGTTACCGGAAGATTCTGGAACACGACATGGGCACCGCTTGCTACAAAATATTGACCAATGGCTACCGCTTTTTCACTCATCCACAAAGGAGCCGTACCACAGGCCGGCAGATCGGCAATGGATTCACCAAGACCACCCTCTTTCACCATCTCGCTCAAAGCGATCAATAAACGGCTGTTATCAACACAGGAGCCAACGTGGAGGACAGGCGGCATACCAACAGTCTCACAGACCTCAGCCAGACCTGCCCCGCAGTACTCAGCCGCAGCCTCGGGCCGCATCAGTCCTCTTCTGCCAAGGGCCTGGGCCGCACAGCCGGTGGCGAGGATGAGGACGTTATTCTTCAGCAGCTCGACGGCAATCTTAAAGTGAACATCATCAGCATATTTATAATGTTCGCAGCCAACCAGCGCCGCCACACCCTTGATCCGGCCGTTGATGATATTATCGTTAAGAGGCCGGTAGCTCTGACGGAAACGTCCGCCCAGCATATAGTTGATGGTCTCATGGCTAAAGCCAACTACCACGTCAAACTTTTTATCGGTAGGGATATAATACTCGCCCCGTTTTTTAAAGTTATTTATGGCATGGATCAGGATTTTTTTAGCCGAGCCCATGGCATCATGTTCTTCAAACTGAATATGAATGGCGTCAGGCATCTTGGCCCGATAATTGGTGGTGATAATATCAGTATGTTTGCTTTTAACAACCTGGGCCACTGACTGCATGACGCACTGGACATCAACCACCATAGCCTCAACAGCGCCGGTTGCCAGTACCATTTCCTGCTGGATAAAACTGCCGGCCACGGGAATCCCGCGACGCATGAGGATCTCATTACCGGTACAACAGACGCCGGCCAGATTGATTCCCTTCGCCCCCACCTTCTTGGCGAGAGCCAGAATCTCCGGATCCTCGGCAGCCAGACAGAGTGATTCGGCCAGCAGCGGTTCATGACCATGAACGGTAACATTCACCTGATCTTCCTTCAATACACCGAGATCGACAATGGCACGGCGGGGAACAGGAGTGCCGAACATGATATCGGTGAGCTCAGTGGAAAGCATGGAGGCACCCCAACCATCTGCCAGGGCACATCTGGAGCCCTGAAGCATAATATTGTGATACTCCTGATCAACACCCATATGGGTCCGATGCATGGTTTCGACAACTTCACGATCAATGCCGCGCGGTTCAACACCCAATTTTTTCCAGATCGACTGCTGTTTTTTCGGGGCACGCTTGATCATGGTAAGCAGACCATCCTGTTGACCGAACTCAGCCAGAGCCTTGTTGCCAAGTTCCAAAGCGATCTCATTTTTATCACGGCCCTCCGTGGCAATGCCGAAGACCTCAGCCAAGACATGCAACTTCTGAACATCCTTTATTTCATGGGGAGTCTCCCCCTTGGCTGTGGCAATAAACCCACGCACCATTTCTCGGGCATGATCGGTATGGGCGGCAGTGCCCGCCGCAATGATCCGGGCGAAGTTTCTGGCAGCAACCGTATCAGCCGTAGCTCCACAGACACCAACCATAGCGTCTACCCCATCAATAATCTGACATGGTCCCATATTACAGACCTTGCAACAGGTACCGCTGGAGCCGAAAAGGCAGGATGACATGCCCCGGCTGTCAATACGGTCATAGGCAGTACGCACCTGCTTGGCCAGATCCTGATTTAACAGATCTTTGGTCGATGCACCGGTAATCGTATTACAGGAGCTGCATCCGTTTCTCTCATCACTCATCGTGTTTCCTCCAGAATAAATCGTATGGGAACGATACCTCGTATTATAACTTTCTATATTAGATCAGTTTTCCAGCTATCTTTGCAGCCTGCACCGTATTCTTCATCAGCATGGTGATAGTCATGGGACCAACGCCACCAGGAACCGGAGTGATATAGGAGGCCTTTTCTTTCACCGATTCAAAATCAACATCACCTGCAAGAATAGCCTTTCCAGCCTCAGTCATGCCGATACGATTCACTCCGACATCGATAATAGCCACCCCGTCTTTCACCATATCGGCAGTCACCATCTTTGGCACCCCGACTGCCGCAATGAGGATATCGGCACGTCGACAATGGGCTGCCATGTCTTTCGTGCGGGTATGACAAAGGGTAACCGTGGCATTTCCACCGGAACGTTTTTGCAGCATCAGATTGGCAATGGGCTTACCGACGATATTACTGCGGCCAATCACCACTACCTCGGCACCGCTGGTCTCCACTCCGCTGCGAACCAGCAATTCAAGTATGCCATGAGGGGTACAGGGAAGAAAGCACTGCTCGCCTAAGACCATCTTGCCCACATTCACAGGATGGAAGCCATCCACATCCTTGTCTGGACTGATAGCATAGAGGATATTGGCCTCGTTAATATGCTTAGGCAGTGGAAGCTGTACTAAAATCCCGTGGATCTTCGGATCATTATTGTATTTATCAACCAGTGCCAGTAAATCTGCCTCACTGGTATCCGCAGCCAGAGTCACCTGCTCGGAATGAATCCCAAGGGCATGGGCAGTCTTGTTTTTGGCAGCCACATAAGATTGAGAGGCAGGATTCTCACCCACCAGGATAGTGACCAGCCCGGGGGTAACCCCATGTTTCTCCACCATCTCCGCGACTTCAACCTTTAACTCTTCACGGATCGCCTTAGCCACTTCAGTACCGCTTATGATCTTTGCACTCATTTTAATTCCCTCATTGCTTAAGACATATCATTGTTTAAAAACCGTTATGAAATAACTATTACCTTTCTTACCATTTCGTCACGACTCCTTATGCCGTTCACGGTAGTGCAAAGTTCCGGTTATTTTCTTACAACGGCTTAATATTTTCAGCGTACATACTTAGCATCCTGCGCTCGCCAGTGAAGGCTATCCTAACTGCGCCACTATACTGAACCTATTGTTTGCAAAAGACTTAAAACTAACTGGTTTTATCTTTTTTTTCAAGAAGGCAATCGCCTATTATTCATTTTTTTTTATCTATTTATCAATTTTTTTGAATCTAAGACTTAATCTCTCTCATTTTTCCCTTGAAGATCAGCGTCAAAACAACGATACTCTCTTTGAAACTCCATTTCCATGAAGCCCCATAATCCTTCCGACCATAAAACCTTCAACCATTCACCCCAACCATGACTTCTCCCAAAATTGCCAGTAAAGCCGTCCTCCTCTTCTTTGTCATGGGCATCTCCGCCTTTTTTTTATCCATGATGCAACAATTCCTCATGACAATTTTCATGGCCGCCATTTTTTCAGCACTGCTCAGCCCTCTCTATGAGCGACTTCTTCTTTCGTTGAAAGGTCGGGAAAATGCAGCATCCCTGCTGACTATTCTGATTATCGTGTGCCTTGTCCTTCTTCCCATGTCCGCACTTATTGGAGTTGTTGTGGCACAAGCCATCCACGTCAGTCAATCCGTCACCCCCTGGGTTCAAAGGTTTATCGAACAACCAACGATCATCTCAGACTTTTTGCACAAACTTCCTTACTACGAGCAGATCCTGCCCCACCGAGACATGATCCTCCAAAGACTGGGCAACCTTGTAGGCAACACCTCAACCTTGCTCATTGATTCGCTTTCTTCCATCACTAAAGTGACGGTAAACGCGGCCATCATGTCCATCATCATGCTCTACACCATGTTTTATTTTCTTATCGATGGCAAAAAGCTATTGTCCAAGATCCTCTACTACATCCCTCTTGAAAACAAAGACGAACAGCACCTGCTGCAACGCTTCACTTCGGTTGCCAGGGCTACCATCAAAGGAACACTCATTATCGGCATTATCCAGGGCGCCCTGTGCGGATTAGGATTTGCCCTGGCCGGCATTCCCAGCCCCGTGTTCTGGGGCTGCCTTATGGCAGTCCTCTCCATTGTCCCCAGCGTGGGCACGGCCATTATCTGGGGACCAGCTCTCCTCATCCTGATTCTCAACAAGGATATTGCCGCTGCCGTCAGCGTAGGCATCTTCTGCGGTCTGGTCGCCGGTAATGCTGACAATCTTCTTCGCCCTCGACTGGTGGGGAAAGACACCGCGATGCATGATCTTTTCATTCTTTTCAGTACCTTTGGCGGCATCTCCATGTTCGGCATTATCGGCATCATTGTCGGACCGATCATTGCCGCTCTCTTTGTCTCCATTTGGGAGATCTACGGCGAATCTTTTCAAGACTTTTTGCCCGCTGTCTGCTTCGAAAGCAAACCAGATAAATCGGCAACGGAGCCGGCAGAAGAAGCTACTGCCCCTTCTTCTGCCACCACAGAGCAAAATAAATAATTCCAATTTGCATTCACACTGACTTATGTGTAAAATATAAAAAGATAATTAAATATCACGTGCGGCTTTTACTTATCTCCTTGACAAAAACAGCACTAACAGAGACAGCAAACAAATAAAGGAAATCAATCATGACCTCCCTTGTTGGTAGGGATGGAAGCCTTGGCTGCCCCTCTGCTCTAGCTATTACTGTATTTTGTCTCATCGTAGCCTTGGAATAACTATTAAAAAAAATCATGGCTGACCTTTCCATATCCAATACTACCGCCTACGGTATTCAGGCTTATGCCTTCGCCGGAACCAGCCCCCAGGGACAGGTGAGACCTGCGCCTGTTGACCCAACCTCATCAACCCCTGCGGCCGAACAATCAAAAGATCAAGTATCTATATCCAAAGAAGGAAAAAGCTTAAGTTCAAGCCAGGAGACAACCAGGACCTCTGAACAGGATAACCAGGCAGCAACAGACGCTGAACAGCCAAAAGCCAAGGGGAGCGACCAGTTGACTCTCGACGAGGCAGAGCTTCGCCAAGTCCAAGAACTTCAACAACGGGATACCGAGGTTCGAACCCATGAGCAGGCACACCTGTCCACCGCTGGCCAATATGCGTCCGGCGGCCCCTCATTTTCCTATCAGACGGGACCCAACGGCAAACGATACGCCGTCGGTGGCAGTGTCCCCATTGACATAGGAAAAGAATCAACGCCTGCAGCCACGATCATAAAGATGCGCACAGTTAAACGGGCGGCCCTTGCCCCTGCCAATCCATCGGCTGCTGACCGCCAGATTGCTGCCAAGGCAAGCATGCAAGAGATGAAGGCCATGCAGGAACTGCAGGCAACGCAACTGACTGAAAGTCAGGCCTCTACTATATCTCCTGAATCTACCAAACAGACGATGAGCAGATCCTCTGAGGGTTCCGGTGTAGAAAACACACCAAAAACTCATGAATCCGCCCCCCATTCCCAGGAGCCATCCATGGCCACACGGGCAATAATGAGCGCAGCGTATAAGGCCATGGCATCTTTAGCCTGACATAATTTTTTATGTACAGTAGAATATATTCTCTCCACTGATATCTTCCGTCCAAAGATTTCTTCCAATTTCCAAACCAACAACACGGTCAAACTTTAACCATATATTCACCATGCAGGAAGATCGTTTCACTCAGGATTTTTTCCAGTTCCTCCAGGCATCTCCGACTCCTTTTCATGCGGTCTCATTTATGGCCGCAAAATTACGGGAATCCGGTTTCCATGAGCTTTGTGAGACCAGGCCCTGTGAGCTGCTCGCTGGCAATTCCTATTTTATCATTCGTGACAATGGAGCACTTGCCGCCTTTACCCTGGCCTCATCGAATGTTGCAGATCCGAGTTTCCGGATCATGGGAACCCATACAGACAGTCCAGCGCTCCAGATAAAGCCGCTAGCCGGCAAGGCCTCACATTCTTTTTTCCAGCTCGGGGTCGAGGTGTATGGCGGACCACTATTGAGCACCTGGTTTGACCGAGAACTCTCCATTGCCGGAAGAGTGGTCTGCAGGACATCAGAGGGTGCTCTCACAACCCTGCTCATCGATTTCAAACGCCCGGTGGCAATCATTCCCAGCCTGGCCATCCACTTTGACCGCGAGGCCAACAAAGGCCACGCCATCAACAAGCAAAAAGAACTGGTTCCCATCCTCTCCCAGATAACAGAGGATGACTCGCTAAACATTTCATCGATTCTTGCCGAACAGATACAGAAGGAACATTCGAACAGAAAGGTTGAGGCTATCATAAGTTTTGACCTGTTTTGCTACGACTGTCAGCCCCCCTCTTTTCTTGGGCTTGGCAATGAATTTATCAGCGCCAGCCGCCTTGACAATCTACTCAGTTGTTTTGTAGGGTACTCTGCCATGATCGAAGCTCTTAAGGACACACAAGCGGACAATAATCGTCTGCTGATCTGTAACAATCATGAAGAGATCGGCTCTCTCACTGCCGCCGGTGCCAAAGGCTCATTTCTCCACTCGATACTGGGACGTATCATGCCGGATCCAGTCACCAGAGATCGCACCCTGCACGGATCATTTTTCATCTCCATGGACAACGCCCACGGTGTCCACCCGAACTTCAGCGACAAGTCGGATCCGGATCATACGCCACTGCTGAACCATGGCCCGGTGATCAAAAGCAATGCCAATCAGAGCTACGCAACCACCAGTATCAGCGGGGCCATCTATAAAACGATTGCCACCGAGGCAGGGGTTACCACCCAGGATTTTGTCATGCGCAGCGACATGGCCTGCGGCAGTACCATCGGCCCACAGACATCAGCACTTCTGGGAATCCCTACTGTCGATATTGGCGCCCCGACACTCGCCATGCATTCCATCCGGGAGATGACCGGCAGCCACGATCCTTTTTTGCTGTACAGAACGATCAACCGTTTTCTCACCCGGAAACGCCTCCCACAGACTGAAGGATAAACGATGGCGAAACACTCCCTGCAAACCGTTATCCACCTGTTCATTATCTGCATCCTGCTTCTCATCCCAGTATCCGGACACAGCGAGCTTGCAAGTTCTCTCAACAAGTACAAGGATGTCAATCTTTCTGCCGAACGCCTCAAGAAAATAGGCCGTTACCATGGCCTCATTGAATATTTTGCCGGATTCACCTTTTTTCAACCCAGACACAAGGTCAGCCCTGACTTCATTCGCGCCCTGATTCTGGCGGAATCCGATGCCAACCCCAGAGCCATCTCCAGCAAAAACGCCAGGGGACTGGGTCAGATTATCCCCAGTACCGGGATAGAAGCCGGCCTTGAGCTCTCAAAAGGCACCGTCGATTTCCGTAATGTCAGCCGGTCCAGACTGAGTGCTCTCAGCGAAGCAGATCTCTTTGATCCGGAAGTCAATATCCTGCTCACCTGTTACCTGATCGCCAAATACAATTATAAATTTAACGGCCACCTGGCCCTTGTACTCTCTGCCTGGAATGCCGGGGAGAACATCAAAGAGTTGAAGCAGGGTCAATACGCCCCCTACCAGGAAACTCATGAGCTCATCGGCAAGGTCAACGGCTACTATCTCTGCCTGCTCCAGCAGCAGAAAACAAGACTGGCTTACAGCAGGTAGGATTGATAAAAAAATTCACCTTCCAACTCACAGACAAGATTCAACCATCTCCATACTTCCTCCATAGAACACAATTCCATGCCAACCGATGCACATCACTTTTCCCTCCTGCTGCACACTGTGCGCTCTCTGCTAGGCCCTGAGGGATGCCCCTGGGACCAGAAGCAATCAACCCTCAGTCTGAAAAAATATTTCAAAGAGGAATTTGCCGAAATTATCACCGCCATCGACAACAATGACCCGGAAAATCTCTGTGAAGAGCTTGGCGACATGCTCTTTCTTGTCATTCTCATGGCCGAGATTAACAAAAAAAATGGCACTTTTACCCTCCAGGATATCCTCAGAAACATCAATGAAAAAATGATTCGGAGGCATCCCCATGTCTTTGCCGATGGCAAAAAAGGCACAGAGGAAGAGCTTGAAAAACAGTGGCGAGCCATCAAATCTCAGGAAAAAGAGAAAAAAACAAATTGACACAGCCGAAGAGCCGATGTATTTATACTCATTTTTCTATCGGGTGTTGAAGTATTGACACCCCCCTGTCCGGCAATGGTGCCAGACAGATACCTCTTCGCTCTCTTCTATACTTATGAGGAGAGCCGAAAATCAGGGATAACAGATCCCGACAATCATGGGTCCACGAGGAGGAACACATGCGCAGGTACGAAACGATCTATATTCTTCGACCGAATCTTGGAGAAGAAGAGATCAACACGATTATTGACAATGCAAATGGTATTATTCAGAGCGAAGGCGGAACCATCATTCACCTTGACCGCTGGGGACTGAGAAAGTTCGCCTATCTGATCAAAAAAGAGACCCAGGGTACTTATATCTATTGTGATTATGCGACTGAACCAGCTGCAGTATTGGAGATGGAGCGGAAATTCAGGATTAACGACGCTATCCTCAAATACATGACCGTCAAGCTGGCGGACAATATCACAGCAGAAAAGATCGAACAGGCCAAGATTGACGTAGCAACACGCCAGGCCGCCAAAGAATCTGGGGAATCTGAAGAGAATGAGGATTCTGACGATGATGATACAATCGATTCTGACGAATAAAAATACGATCTCATCCTATTCATAACCAAATTAATATACAGGAAACTCAAATGCCTCCTATAAAACGCGTTTTTGCACGAAAAAAGGTATGCAGGTTCTGCACCACCGACCAAGAAACGGTTATTGACTATAAAGATTTGAAGACAATACGTTATTTCATTTCAGAGCGTGGTAAAATTATGCCTCGCCGTATTTCCGGTACCTGCGCCACCCATCAGCGACAGTTATGCGAAGCCATTAAAAGAGCACGCCAGATTGCGCTGTTGCCTTACACCGGTTCAATACCGAGATAAAAGGAATCCGGGCGTATTCAATCCGTGAGCCAGGTGCCCGAAATCCCTGACAGGATAGAGATATTCAGACATATCTTTATCGTGACAGGGGTTTTTCTGCTACCCGCCCTGCAGAGTGCTGTTTTTGGCTGGATGTATTT
Source organism: Desulfocapsaceae bacterium (assembly GCA_028697885.1). Lineage (GTDB taxonomy): Bacteria > Desulfobacterota > Desulfobulbia > Desulfobulbales > Desulfocapsaceae > UBA2270. Next base: position 11,792 of record JAQVER010000033.1, on the reverse strand, counting down.
CGTTGTACCTTTACTTGTTTTCTACTACCTTTACAGATACGGTAGAAACAGTGGCGGCAAATACATCCTTCACGGACTACTTGTCGCCCTTGTAATAGGAGCCTTATTACAGGTGGCAAGCCAGATCATGACTGGCATGATCCTGATTCCTACCGGTTTTATATTGGCTCGTTCTGCTTTTCAAGGCGAAACGCCAGCTCTTACCGGGTTCAAGGGTGTTGTTGTTTTAAGCCTGTCATGGTTTCTTTTTGCCGGTATCATTGCCGTTACAGAAGGAAACCATCCCTATTCTATGCTCCTGCTGTCAATGAATCAGGGAATGGATGAGGCCTTGAAGTTGTATCAGGAGAATGAAAAAATTCCGGCAGACTCTCTTTATCTGTTGAGTCAGACCTTCTCACAGATAAAAGAGCGGATGACCCAATTCATGCCGGCAATCTTGACCAGTATCGCCTTGTTTACCGTATGGTTGGCCATGGTGCTGGGCAACAGGTTAGTCACTAGACATACCGGACAGAGTGCCTGGCCAGAATATCAATACTGGCATCTGCCAGAGAAGCTTATATGGACAGTCATTGCAGCAGCCATCATGGCTCTGCTGCCTGTACCAATGGTCAGAACCATTGGTTTTAATCTGTTATTGATTGCAAGTGTAATTTATTGTTTCCAAGGCCTTTCCATTGCCCTCTTTTTTTTAAACAAGTGGAAAGTCCCTTTATTCATACGTTCCCTTCTCTATGTAATTATTATTTTTCAATCATTGGGAACCATTTTTTTATCAGTGATCGGGCTCGCTGATGTCTGGTTTGATTTACGACATCTAGGTAGTCAGGATTCGAATCAGGAAGATACGTTATAAAGTTATAAAGGCATTTCTGCGAATCAGAACGCAAACACCATTAAGGAGCAACACCATGGAACTTATATTGAAAGAAACCATAAGCACCCTTGGCCAGGAAGGCGCCATTGTCAATGTAAAAGCAGGATATGGACGCAATTATCTGCTGCCACAGGGCAAGGCTGTTCTTGCCAACGCCCAGAACAAGGCGATTCTGGAGCGCAATCTTGCCACTATTAAGGCAAAACTTGAGCAGCAACGTCAGCAGGCAGAGTCTCTCTCCAAGAAACTGGCGGGCATCACCATCACCATAGCTCAGCTATCAGGAGATGATGCCAGGCTGTTTGGTTCCATCACCAGCACCGACATTCACCAGAAATTGGCAGAAATGGACATTGTTATCGACAAGAAGCAGATTGTTCTTGCCGATCCCATCAAGACCCTCGGTGAATTTATCGTTCCTGTCAAGGTTGGTTTCCAAATGTCCACTGATATCATTGTCAAGATCGTGCCCACTATTGAAACGGCATAATTGGATAACGGTTTCGAGATACCCCTTGTCATACAATAGGAACTGCCTCTGTATGGTATAAAAGCAGTATGAGGAGTCATAACGGATGATCATGGAAGTCATGCTTGTTTCGTCACGGTTCCTCATCACTATTTTTCTGCGTTCCATTTCTTAACCGTCTGACGTGCCGTTTATAGTAATGCTACAGTTATTCTTAAACGACAAGTTCACTCTATCTCGTTCGATTGCTTGCAAAACAACACACCGTACAGGGACCTTTTCCTCTTCGGTGTGTTGTCATTTTAAACCTTTTTTCTTTCATGGTCAGAATCAAGATGAGTGAGTTCTATTCAATGACCACACCTGAAACAACCGCACCTGGGGGCAGAGTTCCCCCTCAGAACCTTGAGGCAGAACAATCTGTCCTCGGCACAATCCTGCTCAAGGATCAATCACTTGGCACTGTCCTTGAAATCCTTCAGCCTGCAAATTTCTATCGTCCGGCCCACAGACAGATCTTTGAGGCCATGATCCAGCTCTTTGAAAAAAATGAGCCCCAGGATCTGATCACCGTTACCAATCAGCTGAAAAACAGCAACAAACTCGATGAAGTAGGCGGTGCAGCATACCTTGCCATGCTGACCTCCTTGGTTCCGGTTACCTCCAATCTCGCCCATTATGCCAGGATTATTCGTCAGAAAGCAATATTGAGAAACCTGATCCAGGTAAACACCGAAATCGCCTCCCGTTGTTATGATGAACAGGGCGACATCGACAGTCTTGTAGATGAAGCGGAACAGGCAATTTTTGAGATTGCCAGCTCCAAAAGCGGTCAGGGCTTTACCTCGATGGGCCAGGCAATTCCTGCTGCCTTTAAAACCATTGAAAAACTTTATGAAAGAAAAGAACTGATCACTGGTGCGGCAACCGGATATGTGGAGATGGACAAGATGACCGCAGGTCTCCAGCCTTCTGATCTCATTATCCTGGCCGGTCGCCCTTCCATGGGAAAGACCGCTTTTGCCATGAATATTGCCCAGCACGTGGCGCTGGTTGACAATGTCGGGGTTGGCATCTTCAGCCTGGAGATGTCTCATGAGCAACTGGTCATGCGTCTCCTCTGCTCTGTCGGCCGTATTGATTCCCAGAGAATCCGGACCGGCAAGCTGCTCCCTGAAGACTGGCCTAAACTAACACGGGCCGTAGGCATGCTTGAGAATGCGCCCATCTATATCGATGATACGCCGGCCATTTCTGTTCTTGAGATGCGGGCCAAGGTGCGCAGGCTCGCAGCCCAACATAATATCGGCATGATTCTCGTCGACTACCTGCAGCTCATGCGCGGCCGTAACTCCATTGAGAACAGAACCCAGGAGATCAGTGAAATCTCCAGATCACTCAAGGCCATGGCCAAGGAACTTAAGATCCCGGTACTCGCTCTGTCTCAGCTCAACCGTGGACTTGAAAGCCGCACCGACAAACGGCCCATGATGTCGGATCTCCGTGAATCGGGAGCCATTGAGCAGGATGCTGACGTGATCTGTTTCATCTACCGTGATGAGGTGTACAATAAGAGTGAGGATAATCCGGATAAAGGCAGCGCCGAAATTATTATCGGCAAACAGAGAAATGGTCCAACCGGCACCTTCAAGCTGACCTTTCTCAAGGAATTCACTCTCTTTGAGAACATGAGCCACTTCGATGAACCACATAGCTATTAACCCCGACTTCAAGAAAGATCTTGTATAACAGCCGCTTTCAGCGATAACAGTCTTATCACAAGTCATATATCTTCCAGTTTTTCTACACCGAGGCCCAAGCATGTCCACTACTGCAGACTCAGACAACAGATATGATTTCAAAACAATAGAGGCCAACTGGCAGGAATTCTGGCAGCGGGAAAAAAGTTACAAGGTTTCTGAAGATGATCCTCGCGAAAAATATTATGCCCTGGAGATGTTTCCCTATCCTTCGGGACGCATTCATATGGGGCATGTCCGTAACTATTCCATAGGGGACGTCATCGCCCGTTATAAGCGTTTACGGGGGTTCAATGTCCTCCATCCCATGGGCTGGGACGCCTTTGGTCTGCCGGCTGAAAATGCCGCCCAGAAAAACAAGACCCACCCGGCGCGCTGGACCTATGACAACATTGATTACATGCGTAACCAGTTGCGCAAACTTGGCCTTTCCTATGACTGGGACCGTGAGATTGCCACCTGCAACCCCGGCTACTACCGCTGGGAGCAACTCCTCTTCCTCCAGATGTACGAAAAAGGACTCGCCTACCAGAAGAACACCACTGTCAACTGGTGCAATTCCTGCCAGACCGTACTCGCCAATGAACAGGTTATTGACGGCACTTGCTGGCGCTGCGACGAGCCCGTCATTCCCCGCCAGATGAATGGCTGGTTTTTCAAGATCACCGATTACGCAGAGGAGCTCCTCCGTGATCTTGACAAACTGAGCGGCTGGCCGGATAAGGTTGTGACCATGCAGCGCAACTGGATCGGCAAATCAGAGGGCCTCACCTGTGATTTCAAGATTGAAGGAAGTGAGGAGCTCCTTTCCATTTTCACCACCCGCCCTGACACCATCTTTGGCGTGACCTTCATGTCCATTGCTGCTGAGCATCCACTGGTCGAGACCCTGATCAAAGGATCGGCGCAGGAAAAAGAGATCCGTGACTTTATCCACGCCATTATCCAGGAAAAGCAGCAACAGAAGCCTGATGATGAACAGGAGAAAAAAGGGATCTTTACCGGAAGGTACTGCATCAATCCTTTTAACGGCGACAAGGTCCCGGTTTATGTGGCCAATTTTGTCCTCATGGGCTATGGCACCGGAGCAGTCATGGCAGTACCCGCCCACGACCAGCGGGATTTTGAATTTGCGCGTAAATATGACCTTCCCATCAAGCCGGTTGTCATCCCTGAAGGCACAACGCTCTCTGGAGAGATGATGGAAGCGGCCTCCATCGATCCGGGTCTGCTTGCAGACTCAGGATCGTTCAGTAGCATGGCCTCAACAGAGGCCAAACAGGCAATTATCGAGCACGCCACAGCGCAGGGTTTTGGCGCGGCCCACACCACCTATCGCTTGCGCGACTGGGGGATTTCCCGGCAGCGTTACTGGGGGGCCCCAATCCCCATGATTTACTGTGACAAATGCGGAGTCCAGCCCGTTCCTGTTGAGCAGCTGCCGCTGATCCTGCCGGAAGACACAGATTCAGCTGAGAATACCTGCGCCCCTCTGCATCAGCGCGACTCCTTCCTGAAGACCACCTGCCCTGTCTGTGGTGGCACGGCGCGACGTGAGACCGATACCATGGACACCTTTGTCGAATCCTCCTGGTATTTTGCCCGTTATACCTGCCCCCGCCATACCGAAGCGCCCATAGACCGGGCCAAGGCCTTACACTGGCTGCCGGTGGATCAGTATATCGGGGGAGTGGAACATGCCATTCTCCATCTGCTCTACTCCCGTTTTTTCACGAAAGTCCTCCGCGATCTGGGCTACCTCGACATTGATGAACCCTTCACCAACCTTCTGACCCAGGGAATGGTGATCAAGGATGGTTCCAAGATGTCAAAATCCAAGGGAAACGTGGTTGATCCCAATGATCTGATTAACGAATATGGGGCGGATACGGTACGACTATTCAGTCTTTTTGCTGCCCCACCGGAAAAAGATCTGGAATGGAACGCCAAGGGCGTGGAAGGCGCTTTTCGTTTTCTCAACCGGATCTATCGCTATGTTATGGGCCACAAGGAACTCCTGGCCCGGACCACAGGTGGGAAAATCGAGATCCGCTGTGAGGCGGACCAGGCCCTCCATCGTAAGACCCATCAGACCATCCAGAGGGTGAGTTTGAACATCGAGAACAACTTCCATTTTAACACCGCCATAAGCGGGATCATGGAACTGTTCAACACCCTGAGCACCCTTGCTCCCTTGGAAAGCGACAAGAACCGGGAGACAGTGACACCCGGCTTGATCCATGAGGCGGTGCAAACGATTCTCCTTCTGCTCTCCCCCATGGTTCCCCATTTCTGCGCAGAATTGTGGCAACAGCTTGGCAACCTCCGTCCCATTGACCAGGAACAGTGGCCCGAGCTGGACATCGAGGCGGCCAAAGAAGAGGAGCTGACCCTTGTCCTTCAGGTCAACGGCAAGGTTCGTTCCCGTCTCCTGGTTCCTGCAAATATCAGTGATGAGGAGATTAAAGAAAAGGCGTTGAACGACGAGAATATCTTGAAGATTATTGCGGATAAACCTGTCAAAAAGATTATTATCGTGCAGAAGAAGCTTGTGAATATTGTTATTTAAGGATATTTTAATGATGGTTTTGTAATAAAATAACTGTAATGTTGAAATACCGTAAACAGTATAAGGTGTCGGTCGCTCCTGCACCGTCCATGGCGCCCGCGACACTGGGCCCTCTTTGGCCTGCGTAACGAAAGAGTTAAAGATATAATGTTTCGTTACGGCTTCTAAACTTATATATTGGAGTAAACTGTTGAAAACAACACTTCGTCTCTGCTCGCTTTTCCTCCTTACAGCTCTCTGTCTTGCTGCCTGCGGGTACCATAGCCCTTATGTCTATAGCGGTCCTGAAAAATCCATCTATGTTACCCATTGGAAGAACAGAACAAATGCCCTGCAACTTGACACCAAGATTTATCAGTCATTAACCCACTGGTTCCAAAAATCCAATTCTCTGAAAGTAACGAAGGAAAAGACAGGAGCCGATCTTATCCTTGCCGGTGAGATTCTCTCCATTCAATTGCCAAGCCTCTCTTATGGGGCCTGGAACAACACTACCGAAGTAAAAGTGCTTCTTACCGTCCGCTACATCCTCAAAGATATTAAAACTGACAAAGTGCTTCTGGAAGTTCCTGGCGAAACATGGTCTCAGGATTCCAGAATAACAAGTAGCTCAACAGCAACCTCTGATAATGAAGCAAAAGCTCTGGCATCCATTATTGACGATCTTTCAGAAAAAATTTACATGAAAGCCCTGGATAGGTTATCAACGATATAATAATGGACGCACTAATGATTTCGTAAAAAGTCCAAAACAATCTGTCATTCTCAGTAAAGCAATATTCATTTGTAGTGGTTACTTCATTTGAACAGTATCCTGAGTTTTTGTTTGGAGTAATTCTCTGCCGATTCTTATGTTGCCCACGTTACCAGCTTCTTTCTCTTTTTTCCTCTTCAGACTCTAATTTGTCCTAGTTCATTGAACCAGTTCATTAATATTGCATCATCTCACAGCCTCGGCTACTGAATCAGTCATTATCTCAATTTATTCGCATCTCAACGACCTCCAGCGTCGCTCAACAAATACATATCCCTCTTTGCTTCCCGCCCCCCGAGCATGTTAAAACACCTTTATAAATCAATGGGTAGATCTACCCCTGTGGCCTCTCACTAAACACGTCGGCAGCCCGCTCGCCTATTTACCTTTCTTACTCTTCAAGCTGGTTGGGATGCCAGTGACCGCAGCACCATAACGGCCCCAGCATCTTATCCCTGCCATTGCTGCCATCGCCACTTCAACTTTGCACTCCGCCGAACAAGCCCATCTCTTTCTTTTCATTTATCGCTCTATAACGAAACCTGCAGGGATCATCAAAAATTAGTGGATTCACTCAGCTTGTACAATTTGAGTCCATTCCTGTTGTTTGAAAAAAAAATGTGCTATATTTTATTATCATTAAGATTTGTCTCTCAAAGTTGTTTCAAAAAAGCTAAAGCCTCACAGCCAAAACTTAAAGGAGAATCATGACACAACAAATCTTGTCTAAATGCATTATGATAGCCACCATCATGTTCTATCTTCTTACCGGTCCAAAATCTCTTTTTGCTGCCGCAGACTTATATGAACCAGATAATGATCTTGTCTCGGCAAACGTCATCGATCTTAATTCCCCGCAAGCTCATACCTTAGATCCTGCGGAGGATATAGATTTTGTCTCTTTCACCGGGGTAAAAGGTAATATTTATCTCTTAGAGACATCATCAGTGGAAGACACTGACACTTATTTATACCTTTATGATAGTAACGGGAAAGAGTTGGCTAAAGACGATGACAGCGGAATTGGTCTATCCTCAAAGATAGTCTGGACATGTCCGGACGCAGGAACCTATTATGCCATGGTAAAACACTTTGTTATCACTGGGACAGGACCATACGATCTAGTTCTTAGCAATGCAGGGTATATCTCGGGTAGGGTCCTTGACAGTTCCGGCAACCCGCTAACTGATGCTTTTGAAAATGCATATATAGATGTCATGATCGGCGACCCCTGCGGCGATTCTACTTGGGTTGGTTGGGGCACTATTAACCCAGACGGCACTTATACAACCGAAGGATTATCACCTGGTAGCTATTATTATCTGTATGCTTATACCAAGACTGACAGTATTCACATTGATGAATGGTGGGCAGCACCCATGAGCAGCCAGGCATGCAGCCAAGCCCAGCCTGTGACCGTAACGGCAGGAGAAACGACAACCGACAAGGACTTCCAGCTCGATACAAGTCCTGTAATCAGCTATACCGTAACGACAGCAGTAGATCCCATCGGAACAGGAACTGTGACTGGCGGGGGCAACTATAATGAGGGAACGACTGCAACCTTGACCGCAAGTCCAGCAGTCAACTTTTTCTTTATCAACTGGTCAGGAGACAGCACGGCAACAACAAACCCAATCCGCATATTGGTTAATGACGATAAAAATATCACCGCAAATTTTAATTCTACAAAAAGATACATGATTGTCCCCATTCGATCATCTGATGGCAGAACAGTATTTGTTCCTTTATAAATTGAAGCGATTAGAATCGTGGGAGCCGTTACGAAATAACTCTGTTTTTGTCAGCAGTTCTTTACACCTTCTGCCGTTTTTGCCTTTTATGTAACCGACGTTATGTTGTTACAATGGATTAACATCAAAACCTGAAATGAGAACATAGACATTAACGAAAAGTTATTTTATGAAAAGTCACTGCGAAAAACGCGGTGAAATGTGTTCCTGAAAAGTAATAAGGCCGTTCTTGATTCAAGAACGGCCTTATTACTTTTTCCGCACTGACGGAGTGTTGCAGAACGCCCTTGCTTTTACAGCAAGGCTTGCACGACAGCAGCTATGGAACCAGCATCCAAGCCTTGCTTGGCGTACAACTCTGCCGGTTGTCCCGAACCGCCGTAAAATTGAACCCCGCATCTCTTAAAGGGAACCGTCTTACCCGACTCGGCAAGCACCAGGGCCACCATGGCTCCAAGTCCTGTGTCAACATGATGATCTTCCACGGTAACCACTGGCCCATTGCCCGCGGCCTCAAGAACAGCATCCTTGTCCATAGGCACCAGAGAGGCCATGTTCAGCACCCCCACTGATTTCCCTTCGCGAGCAAGCAGGGCCCATGCCTCCATGACCGTAGGGGTAAGCGCCCCATAGGTGATAATGGTGGCATCAGAGCCCCGACGCAACCAGTCGGCCTTACCAGCCTGAAATGTATAAGCTGCATCATAGAAGGGGGTTCCATCTTCCTTCAGGATCACTGGGGTGATTGATCGCCCCATGCCCACAAAGACATTACCGGCATGGGCAGCAGCATAACGGATAATCCGATCCGTCTGATTGGGATCAGCCGGCATGAATACGGAGAATCGGAAGAAGTTGCGCGTAAGCCCCAGGTAATCAATACACTGATGCGTCGGACCATCCTCACCTACATCCAGCCCCACATGGGTGGCAACCACCTTCACGTTGGTATGATTAAAATCATTGATGCGGGTCTGATTATAAACCTCAGAGAGGGCAAAAACACCAAAGGTGCTGAAAAAAGGTACCATGCCCACAGAACTCATACCACCGGCCATACTGGCAGCATGATGCTCCTGAATACCTGCCTCAATATAGGCGCCGGGGGAATGTTTGCGAAAGCCTCCCATTTTCACCGATCCTTCCAGATCGCAGGAGATACCGCTTATCTTGATTGCTCCGTCAACATTGTTGGCCTCGGCCAGGCCCTGCAGGGCATTGCCATAGGCGGAACGGTTATCAGTCTTGGCATCAGCACTATACAGAAGAGGTGCGCCTGTGGAGAGTTCCGGTGCATTAGACACATATTTACGAATCGTATGGGTGGCTACAGGCAGGGCACGCAAGGCCTCCCATTTCTCCACATCATTTTCAACTCCCAATTCTTTCAGGGCATCAGCCAGCATGGTGCGGTTCAGGGGTGAGCCATGATATTTGGCCAGGTTTTCCATAAAGGATATCCCTTTACCCATGATAGTCCGGGCAACAATCACCGTCGGTTTTCCACAAGGTTTGGTATAGGCGTCAGCCAAAGCCCGGAAGTAGCTGTTGCAATCATGACCGTCTTCCAGATATTTGACGTCCCAGTTATTGGTAGAATACATGGCCCTGACCGACTGAGGCATGATATCCTTGGTAGCGCCGCAGATCTGCAGATGATTCCGGTCAATGACCACAATCAGGTTATCGAGTTTGTATTTATTGGCAAAACGAATGGCCTCACAAATCTGCCCCTTCTGCTGTTCCCCATCACCCATAAAAACAATAACTTTGTTCGGACGTCCCTGGATCTTAAAAGCATGGGCAATACCCACGGCAGTGGACAGCCCCTGACCCAGGTTGCCGGTATCCCACTCAATCCCTGGGACAATACGCTCCACATGACCGGGAAATCCGGAACCAGTCCGCCGAAATCCGCCCAGGAAGTCCTCCTGCTTGAAGTATCCATATTCAGACAGGGTCGAATAGACGCCGGGAGAAATATGGCCCATGCTGACGATAACCCGGTCCCTCTCTTCCATGTCCGGATTCTTGGGATCATGGTTAATGCAGCCATAGGTGACAAGCAACATGTCAAGGGAGGAAAGAGAGCCGCCCGGATGGCCGGAGGCGGCAAGACTGGTGGAAAGCAGGATATTTTTGGCACAACGAACGCGCATGTCGCGCAATCCCTGCAATTCTTGACTGGACAATTCACTTGATTGCATATTTAATTGCAGTGGCATATGGTTCTCCAATTATGGTAATAAAGAAACTGATAAAGAGTTCGTCTCTCAGCCAGACTATCATGGACATATAAAACTGACCTGAAGAAGACAAAAATCGGCATGGGGCCTGTTTGAGGAATACGCAGAAAAGCATTCTCCAAAATGGCCCCTGATTCCTTTCTCAATCACGATGAAAACAGAAATGGAATAAAAGAACTAAAAAATATTAAATTACTCTGTTTGTAAAAAAATATCAGCAATAAAAATATGCTTCACATCGCCAACCTGACTCTCGACTCGCCCTTTCTCCTTGCCCCCCTGGCCGGATACACCGACCTCCCCTTTCGCCAGCTTTGCCGGGAGTTCGGGGCCGGAATGGTTGTCTCCGAGATGATCAGCTGCCATGGCCTGGTCTATGGACAGGCCAAAACGAGAGCCATGCTCGCCTCAAATACTGCGGAGCGACCTGTGGCTTTTCAACTTTTTGGAGCAGATCCTGCCATAATGGGCGAGGCCGCGGCCCTGCTCAGCACCTTTCATCCTGATTGTATTGATATCAATATGGGCTGCCCGGTCAAAAAAGTAACCAAGCGGGGGGCAGGTGCCGCCCTGATGCAGGAGCCGCAACTGGCTAGAGCAGTCCTGACCAGTGTCATCAACAACAGTACGGTCCCGGTCACCGTAAAAACCCGGATAGGGGTGGACAGCCGGAATATCTCAGCAATCCCTTTTGCCAGAATGGTAGAAGATGCCGGGGCTGCCGCCATCACTGTGCATGGCCGCACCTGGGCCCAAGGGTTCACCGGGACTGCGGACTGGGATGTCATTGCCCAGGTGAAACAGGCAGTGTCTCTTCCGGTTATTGGTAACGGTGACATCCACTCCTACGCCCAGGGCCTCGAGATGATGCACCAGACAGGCTGTGACGGGATCATGATTGGCCGGGCAGCATTGGGCAACCCCTGGGTCTTTTCTCCGGGCGGGAAACCAAGCGATCTGGCAAGCCTGATGGATGGTGTCTTTCGCCATCTGGAGCTGATCGAGGAATCAGTGACGACAGATCACATGCCAGGCGATATCAAAAATCATCTTGGCCGTTATTTCAAGGCACTGCCCGAGAGCGCACGATACCGGAAAATGATCTATGACAGCAAAGACCTTCCTGGCCTACGCCAAGCCCTTGAATCCATCTGGGCAGGCACAACAGGCAACAGCAATTGGGAACAAATTCATCCACAATGACCACAGACAAATCGCCACTTCATAGTTCATACCCCCTGGCTGAACGGATGCGCCCCCATACCCTTGAAGGATTCGCCGGCCAGGAATCTCTGCTGGGGCCAGGAAAGATGCTGAGTACCATGATCAGCTCCGGTGCCCTCCCCTCCCTGATCCTCTG
>JAQVER010000032.1:8037-39689 GCA_028697885.1 Desulfocapsaceae bacterium | reverse complement strand
TTTCAGATGGGCAGGCATAGGTGCTGGAACCACCTGAGGTTGCACCTGAACAGGCGGTTTTGCAGAGCGGAACCTCTCCGGATCAATGGTCGGTCTGCCCCTGAGTTGTTCGGGCATATTCCTTTGCTGAGGCATAGGTTGCTGTCCCCGAAACATTGGAGCCGTCTTTTCTGTACCCGTCGGGACTGGTTTTACCCGGGCAGGTATAGGGGATGGAACGACCTGTGGCAGTATCTGAGCAGGCGGTTTTGTAAGACCTTTATGCACCTCAGCAGGCTGACCTGTCTCCGGGTTAACGGCTGGCTTTCCCCCGAATTGTCTCGGCATAACACTATGTTCAAGCATCTGCCTCCGCAAAGCAGGTGCAGTTGGGGTTTGTTCCCTACCCTGTTTTACTGTGGGACCAGGATTCATCCTGATTGTAGGAAGCAATGGTCGTGGTGGGCTTGTTGGTCTGAAGACTGAGCGATCACGTTCTCTGACCATGTGCCTTTCTCCGCCAAATGTCCGTCCCGGTAGTGACCAAAGATGCTGGGGGGGGTGATGTTTTTTGGGAATATCGCTGATAATCGGCATCATGGTCGTCCGTTCAGGATCAAGCATGGGTCGGCCGAAATGTATCCGCTCCCGCAGAAAAGGATTTTCCCTGTGCCCCATATACCGATACTGGCCTCTCAAGAAAGCATCCCGACGAACTACACTGACCGCATTACGCACATGGACATTCCGATAGTTTCTGCCAGGAATTACGGTATAATTATCGATATCAACAACATTGACACTATGGGGTCCATAATGGCCATGACCATAATAGGTCTCGCCAGGTGCCAGTGGTACCCAGGCAACATCGTTTGCGGTTGAGACCCAACTAACATAGCCAGGCCCCCAATAAACCTCATGGCGCGGTGGTGGAACCCAGCACCAGCCATGGGAGGATATATACGACCAGCGACCGTAATGATAAGGAGCCCAACCCCACGGTTCACTTGCTATCCAGACGTAATCGCCTCCGATCCAGACCCAGCGGCCATGACGATACGGGGCCCAATCAGCAGATATGTCGATGGTTGGGGTCCAGACATATCCATACTCTCGGGTTTCAACCCACCTTCCATTTCGATTCAGGTCCCGCCCATATCCTGACAGTTCCTGCGGGAGATATTGCTCACTTTCCTCTCCGGCAGCCAGCGATTCATCCCATTCCTTGTTCCACCTCTCCCAATCGTCAGGAGGGGCCAAGGCCATAAGTGAGGGTAAATCATCGTCCATGGAGAGCATCTTGCCTGCACCCACCCGAACTTCACCACTCCGGTTCTCAGCAAAAACAGCACCTCGAAACACGGAGATTTCGGTATTGCCATTTTCAGCCAGGGCAACATTGAGGGTTGAGCTGTCATAGATCCTGATCGAAGAAACCGGGGTGTCCACTTGGAGCATGGAATCATTAACCTTCTTGAAATTCAAATAGGTCTGTCCCTGACTGAGATACACTTGCAGAGATTGTTCATCCACTGCCAGAATTTCCAAGGCACTCTCAGCATCAAGCCGGAGGACGCTCCCTTCTTGTGTCTCCACCTGAGCCCATGCATCCTTAGGCACCCACAAACGGTCTCCTTTCTGAACGGGAAGATTGATGGTGGCAGGGAACCACTCGGTTGAACCCTGGGACTGGATCTGAACATCACCCTCCATCTGACTCAGGTGCAAAAAACCAAGGTCTTCAGCACCTGCCCAGGCTGGTAAGCAAATCACCATCCAGAACAGCAGTATTTTTAAAAAATATTCTCTTTTCATGGAATCACCATTTGTACCTGTCTTTTTATAGGAGGATATTATTTATTTTGGCCAAGAAGTTTAAAGGCAAGGGCTGCTGCCTGACGGGAAGCCCCGGGGTTGCCAAGTTTAGCACGAACCTCCGTCAGCCCCTGACGTATCTCCCTGTCTGCCTTGTCGTCAAAAAGGAGGCGGGCAAGCTCAGCCTCAATTGTGCCTGGCTGGACATCGTCCTGCAAAAGCTCAGGCACTACTCCCCGTTCAGCAATCAGATTCACCAGGGAAAAAAAATGCATATGCCTGATCAGCAGCCTGCCTAAAAAATAAGTATGAGGAGACACTCTGTAAACCACCACCATGGGAATACCAAGAATAGCAAGTTCGAGGGTGACTGTGCCGGAAGCAGCAACGACGGCATCACAGGCTGCCATCATATCATAACGGTCTTCACAGATCAGGCGAAAATTGATCAATTCTGAATAGTCGCCCAGGCCATTGTTCCACAACTCCTCTTCCGAAACCGTGGCGGCGACAGGCAGGAGAAAGACAAATTCATGATCATATTTTCTCAGCAGGCGCTTGGCCGCAGCAAGAAAATCGGGGAGCAGCGCCGATATTTCCTTCCTGCGGCTGCCAGGGAGAAGGCCGACCAATTTATGCTCCGGGTTAATGCCATGCCTTTGGCAGAAAGAGTCGCGATCACTTGTTACCTTGACCGAGTCGAGCAGAGGGTGTCCCACATAATGGGCCGTAACCCCCCGGCTGCGGTAAAAGGACTCCTCAAAGGGAAGAATCACCCCCATAGTATCAACCAACCGGCCGATGGTCTTCACCCTGCCTGTGCGCCAGGCCCAGACCTGCGGGCTGATATAGTAAAAGACAGGAATGCCGAGTCTTTTCGCCTTTTTAGCCAGCATCAGATTAAAATCAGGAAAATCTATCAAAATCAGCAGGTCAGGGGGATCATCCCGCATGCGTTTCTTGAGTATTTTCAAGGCGTGGATGATGTCAGGAAAATGAGTGAACACTTCGGCCAGACCGACCACTGCAATACGGGCGGCATCAAAAAGAATCTCGACGCCTGCAGCTGCCATCTCCCGTGAGCCCATACCGCAGAAGAGAAGCCCAGGGTCCTGTGCTTGCATGGCCTGCACCAGACGGGCTCCATGGAGATCCCCAGAGGCTTCTCCGGCAATGATCATTATTTTTTGCTGTAAACCAGAACGGTTTTGAGAGTTCATTGCGAGTTATCTCTTTTTTAAGGCCGCAGTAACCTGCCGGTACACTTCCAAATCCTGATTCTGACGGATCTGTTCCATCACCTGCAGGGCCACCTCCAGTGCACGACGTCCAGCCCGTCCGGAGACCAAGGGCTCAGTTCTGGTTCTGACACTTTCCACAAAATGGGCAATCTCATCCTTCAGGGCATCACTGGCGGGAAAGGAGGCAACTTCAACATCCTGTCCGGGTGCACCATTGGCCTGAATCTCATCGGTCAAATTGATGGTCATCACCTTTCTGCTGGCAAAATCGACATTGATATAGGAACCAGGCTGAAAGATCCGCATCTTACGAATATTATTCCGCGCAATTCTGCTTGCCGTCACATTGGCAGTTGCACCATTCTCAAAGACAAGACGGGCATTGGCTATATCAGTGGTGTCAGTCACCACCGGGGCACCTACGGTTTGAATGGACTTCAGGGGTGAATGGACAATACTGAGAATAATATCGATATCATGGATCATGAGATCAAGTACCACATCCACATCAACGCCCCGGTTCTTGAAGGTTGAGATCCGACTGCTCTCAATAAAAACAGGGACGGTCAGAAATTTTTCCATAGCCTGAACCGCTGGATTAAAACGTTCCAGATGCCCTACCTGCAAGATCAGCTTTTTTGCATCTGTCCGCTGAATCAGATCATCGGCCTCGGCCAGGGTGGTGGTTATCGGTTTTTCAAGCAGAATATCAACGCCTGCGGCAATACAGTCGAGTGCCACCTGATGATGGTAACTTGTAGGCACGACTATGGAAACGGCATCCACTTTTGACAGCAGTTCCCGGTAATCAGTAAAAGCAGCACAAACACAATCGGCGGCAACCTTTCCGGCAAGGACCGGGTCCACATCGGCCACGCCGACCAGTTCAACCCCTTCCATCCCGGCATATTTCTGGGCATGAAATTTCCCGAGATAGCCAACACCAATCACGCCTGCCTTAATTATCTTCATCACATTCAACCCTGGTTTATTTCCATAATATTAAATCCCTAAATATGCCTTTTGAACATCAGGATTGTTCAGAAGCTTATCCGCGCTATCGGCCAGAATAATCCGGCCATTTTCTATGACATACCCGCGGTCAGCAATTTGCAATGCCTGATGTGCATTCTGCTCGACCAGGAATATGGTGGTCTTGTGCTCCTTGTTGATGGACTTGATGATCTCAAAAATCTGTTTGATGACCAAAGGGGTAAGCCCCATGGACGGTTCATCAAGGAGCAGAAGTTGCGGGCGGGCCATCAATGCCCGTGACATGGCCAGCATCTGTTGTTGGCCACCGCTGAGCGTGCCGCCGGACTGATGTCTGCGTTCAGCAAGAATGGGAAACAGCGAGTACACATATTCAAGATCCTGCTTAATTCCAGCCTTATCGGTACGCAGAAAGGCACCCAGATCCAGGTTCTCCCGGACGGTCAGATCGGCAAAGATATGCCTTCCTTCCGGGACCTGACAAACCCCCAAAGCCACAATCTTATCCGGGGAAAGAGCTTGTATCTCCTGACCTTTCAACAGGATCTGCCCTCGCCTGCAAGGAACAATCCCGGAAATAGTCATGAGGGTAGTACTTTTACCGGCGCCATTAGCCCCGATCAAGGTGACAATCTCTCCGGCATGGATGGTCAGATTCACTTCCCGCAAGGCCTGGATGTTGCCATAACTGGTCTGGACATTTTTCAGTTCAAGCATTATCCGGTCCCTCATCCTCACCAAGATAAGCCTTGATTACTGCCCGATTAACGCGAATTTCAGCCGGCGCCCCCTGAGCGATCTTTTTTCCGTAATCCATGACAAAGATGCGATCTGAAAGGCTCATCACCAATTTCATGTCATGCTCAATCAGGAGAATGGCATGGCCCTCATCACGGATCTGCAGGATCAAGGTTACAAGATCTGCAGTTTCCTGGGGATTCATTCCTGCGGCTGGCTCATCAAGAAGCAAGAGGAAGGGCTCGGTTGCGAGAGCTCGTGCGATCTCCAGGCGTCGTTGCGCCCCATAAGAGAGGTTACTCGCAAATTCATTGGCCTGCTCGGAAAGGCCCACCTTTTCCAGGATATCATAACTCTTGTCGATGGTCTCCTGTTCTTCCTTACGGGTTCTGCGAGTTCGAAGAATAGCGCCGAGAATCAAAGAGCTTGTCCGGCAGTGCCTGCCAATCATCACATTCTCAAGCACGGTCATCTGAGAAAACAAGCGGATGTTTTGAAAGGTCCTGGCCACTCCTTTTTTGGTGATTTTGTTAGGTTTCAAGCCATTAAGCCGGGACTGTTTTCCTGTTTGCGGACTTACCAGCCGGATATCTCCTGCACTGGGCAGATAAATTCCGGTCAAACAGTTGAAGAAAGTAGTTTTACCCGCGCCATTAGGACCGATCAGGGCCACAATCTCTTTGGGTCCTACATCAAGATCAAGACGATCAAGGGCACGGATGCCGCCAAAGTCCATGGTCAGACCGCTTACCTCAAGGATCGATTTATTCATCATTTTTTAATGCGGTATTGCTTTTTTTGCCGTGGTAGCAATAACTCCTGCGGACATTGGCAATCAGACCTTCAGGTTTGAAGATCATCATGGCCACCAGAATGGCGCCAAAGGCCAACATCCGGTATTCAGACAGGGCACGAAGATATTCAGGGAGCAGGACCAGGATCAAGGCACCCAAGATGACACCGACAATGGAGCCCATTCCCCCAAGCACCACGATGGAGAGGATAATTGCCGACTCCATAAAGGTAAAACTCGCCGGATTGACAAAGGTGGTCTTGGCGGCAAATATCACCCCGATAAGACCGGCCCAGAAAGCTCCCAGTGAAAAGGCAATTAATTTTGTCCTGGTTTTATCAATTCCCATGGCCTGGCAGGCGATCTCGTCTTCACGCAGGGCCAGCCAGGCCCGACCCAACCGTGAATCCTGGAGCCTGTTCACCACGAAGATGGTTACGAGCAGCAGGCCGATCATTAAATAGTACATATAAATCATGGCTTGATCAAGGGACATCTCCAGCCCGAAAAAGCCAGGACGGGGAATATTGCTGATTCCACTGGGCCCCTTGGAAAAGGCATTCCAGTTTTCAAGGATCAATCGAATGATCTCGCCAAAACCCAGGGTGACAATGGCCAGATAATCCCCCCGCAGGCGCAGTACAGGAAAACCGAGCAACACCCCGAAAAGAGCGGCCAGAAGCCCGCCTATGGGCAGCACAGTCCAGAATCCCAGATCGAAATGCAGATTGAGCAGCGCGTAACTGTAGGCACCAACCGCATAAAAAGCGACATAGCCAAGATCAAGAAGGCCAGCCACTCCGACCACGATATTTAAGCCCAGGCCCAGCACAATATACATCAGGGCTGTGGTCATGATATTGGCCTGATAGGTGGAAAAAAGATGGGGAAACGCCAGGGCAGCCCCTAAAAGAAAAACGGCCAAGGAATTGCGATAGCCAGGCTTTTGCAGAATTCTTTGAATGATCGGGAGTCGAAGATGGCAAGAATCCTGTTGCCGGGCCATGCGTTTTTCCTTTCTGGCAAACCAGGCCTTGGCCAACAGAGTGATAACAAATGTACCAATGGCCACATAGACCATATTGCGCCAGCGCCAGGAGACAGTCCTCTCGTAGGGATTAACCTTAATCACCATGAGAGGAAAGGTGAGAAAAACAAACCAGAGTGAGACCAGCAGCGATCTTTTTACTTCCTTTACCGTTATCATGGTACTCCTGCTCATACCTTTTTGGTCTCAGCCTTACCCAAAAGGCCGGACGGTTTAAAGATCAAAATCAGGACCAGCAGGGAAAAGGCAAAGACATCTTCATAATCACTGGAAATATAACCGGTGGCAAAACTTTCGGTCAGGCCCAGAATCAGGCTCCCCAGAACAGCTCCAGGGATAGAGCCTATTCCTCCCAGAACTGCGGCAGTAAAGGCCTTGATGCCAGCAATAAAACCAATGGCAAAATTGATCTGACCAATATGGGAGGCAATCAGCAGGCCGCCGATGGCAGCCAGGGCTGAGCCGATAATAAAGGTCGCAGAGATGACCCGATCCACATTGATACCAACCAGCAGGGCCATGGTCCGATCCTGGGCCGTTGCTCGCATGGCCTTACCGATTCGGGTAAACTTGATAAGGAAGGTAAGCGCGAGCATTACCACGGTTGTGGTCAGGAGGATGACAATATCGGAAGAACCAATGATATGGGCAATGGGTTCCACGAAGGAAAATTCAGGAATCAATTCGGGAAAGGGGAGAAAATCCGAGGTCTGGGCCAGGAGCACATAGTTCTGCAGAAGAATGGACATCCCGATGGCGCTGATCAATGGTGCCAGCCGCGGTGCGTGACGCAGAGGTTTATAGGCAATTTTTTCCACTGTGTAACCATAGGCCGAGGACCAGATCGCAGCTGCGACTCCTGCCACAACCACAATGGCGGCCAGAGGGAAACCATAGATCGACAGTACTGTGGCCACAATAAAAGAGGTAAAGGCCCCGATCATGTAAATCTCACCATGGGCAAAATTGATCAGGCCTATAATGCCATAGACCATAGTGTAGCCGAGTGCAATCAAGGCGTAGATGGATCCCCTGGTCAGGCCGCTACAAAAAAGTTCAATGAAATAATCCATATAATTCCCATGACAAAACAGCGCAGGCAGTGAACCTCACCCTGAATACAACCGACCGATAAATGCTTAAACAGGTGTCCTGTTACAAGTTTCCAAACAAAAGTGCCTGGAGCAGAGAAAACTCCTCTGTTCCAGGCGGTACCACGACAATAAAGAATTATTATTTTACTTCGACATACTGGCCGTTTTTTACCTGATACATGGCAAAGCCAACACCCACGGCATCCCCTCTCTCGTCAAAGTGGATATTGCCCACCGGCGTCTCTACCTTTTCTGTCCGCAGGGCCTTCGTCACCGCAGTGATCTCTGTGGAATCAGCCTTCTCAATAGCATTCAGAATAGCCAGAGCCGCAGAATACGCGCTTTCATAAAAGGCACCGGGATCACTGTTGTAAGCCTTTTTGTGCGCAGCAATTGCGGCTTGGGCTACAGGATTTTTAGAGTTATCCTTAGGACCTGAGGCATAAACTCCTTCCGCATCCTTACCGGCAACCTTGATAAAGGTGTCATCCTTTACTCCGTCATCGGAAAGAAATATAGTATCCATCCGTTTTTTACGCATCATGGAAACAATTTTTGAGGCCTCGGGATGATAGCCGCCAAAGATAACAGCGTCAGCCTTGGATTGTCTGATCTTCTGAACAATGGCTGAATAATCAACAGCCCCTGGAGTCACTCCTTCAAACAAGACGACTTCACCCTTACCAGATTTTTCAATAAACCCTTTGGCAAATTCGGCCAATCCCTTGCCATAATCACCCTTGTCATGGATCACCGCAATTTTTTTAACGCCAAGTACGTTCAAGGCATAATCTACTTCAGCCTTGGCCTGCATGTCATCGGAAGCAATTGTTCTGAAAAAATTCGGATAGTCACCACTTTGGGTTAATTCAGGATTGGTCGCCGAAGGAGAGATCAGAATAATGCCTGCGGCTTTATAGATAGGAAGGGCAGACTTGGTAGCACCGGAACAGATATGGCCAATGACGGCATCAACCCCTTGGGATACCAACTTGGTGGCACTATTGGTTGCGACCTCAGGCTTGCAGACATCATCTTCTATCAACAGCTCAACCTTTTTACCATTGACTCCACCCTTGGCGTTCAGCTCATCCGCCACCAGTTTCGCAGCGTTCACGGTTGGCAGACCATAGGATGCCAGATCTCCGCTGTGCGCACCTGCCACGCCAATTTTAATTGTATCTCCAGCAAAACCGGCTATAGGAAGCATAGTAACCAGAGCAACTGCCGCCGCAGTTACCAGAGAATTTGTTCTCATTGTTAATTTCACCTTTTTCCTCCAATTAATAATATTAATTTGTAGTACATTGGAAAATTTCAATTGGTTCCAAATGGTTTAAGGCCTTAGTCTATTCAGCTCAGACATTTCGAGCTGAATGTTTTTATAAAAGAGAGTAATCTGAAAACATGTTGAAGAAAAACAGATCTGATAATACCATCTGAGGGTAAAAATACACCATTTTTCACTCTCCTGACGATTGGCGGCCTCTGTAAAGAGTTTGTCAGTTTAACGGGAAGCACTGCCTAGATCAAGTATTACCCAGAAAATATCCTTGCAAGGAATTCATATCTTTTCGTAATTATAATCATGCCTGATTCTAGAAAACTCCTCTATCTCCTTGGACGACCATTCAGTCCACTTTACAGCGTGGCCATGAAGCTCCGTTCTTTCCTGTACGCGCGAAATTTCTTTAGACAATACAAAATGGAGGTACCGGTCATCTCTATTGGCAATCTGACCATGGGTGGGACAGGGAAGACACCTATTGTCAGTTACCTGGCCACTTTTTTACAGAAGCAGGGGTACAAACCGGCTATCATCAGTCGTGGCTATGGAGGTGCTATCGATAATAAGGTCAATGTAGTGTCAGATGGTAAAGAAATCTATCTTAGTGCTGAAGAAGCCGGAGATGAACCGCGGCTTCTGGCCGAGACCCTGTCCGGTATTCCTGTTCTCACCGGCATTGTGCGAGCCCTGCCTTGTCGACACGCTATTCATGCCTTGGACAGTGACATTCTCCTCTTGGATGATGGATTTCAGCATCTGGCCGTGGAGCGGGATATAAATCTGGTACTCTTCAGTGCCGAATCACTTGCCGGCAACAGCCGGGTCTTCCCGGGTGGCGATCTGCGGGAACCGGTTTCAGCGCTCATGCGTAGTGACGCCTTTCTGCTTACCGGTACAACCACAACCAACAAAGAAAGAGCGGAACGTTTTGCCGCTCTCCTGAAAAAACGTTTTCCCCAGATACCTGTTTTTTTTAGTTCTTACATCCCTTGTGGTGCAAGAGACCTGAGTGAGGATAGAATAATCCCTCTCCCGGACCTGCCGACTCCACTATATGGTTTTTGCGGTATTGCCAGACCCGAGGCCTTTCGCAAGAGTTTGCTCGAACAGGGCATTACCTTGAGCGGCTTTACCAGCCTTAAAGACCATCAACGCTACACACCTCATATCCTTCAGCAACTCCAGAACGATGCTCTGGCGACCGGTGCCCATGGGATAATTACCACCGCCAAGGATATGGTTAAGTTAAAAAACTCTCATTTCAGCCTTCCCCTTTTCAGCCTGCAGATGCAGACTCAAATTGACGATGGGCTAAAATCCTTTATTTTGGAGAGGCTCAACCTGCTCCAGCGCCACACCATATGAAGTATTTTCCCCTCTATACGTAGCCCATCGTGTCTTTTATCCCACAATAACGCCGCTGACATTCTCATTATAAATACAACGTTAACATGCTGATTAAACAAACCTTTATTATTGCAAGAGCTTTCTCTGTCGCTGTGGCTTGATTTTTGCATATTAAGAAATATATTTACGTTGTTATTATTCCTGAACAATAAGGTTTCTATATGTCACATCAAGCAGAATCACATCAGCATACTGTTCGCAAGACTATCCGTTTTTGCGGAATTGGGTTGCACTCAGGGAAGCCTGTCAATCTGGCTATCAAGCCTGCTGCAGAAAACAACGGCATTCGTTTTTTCCGTTGTGACCTGACTTCCAACCAGCACATTCAGGCGATCATGGACAAGGTCACCGATACCCGTCTTGCCACAACCATTAGTGATAACGGAATATCAGTGTCCACCACTGAGCACCTCATGGCCGCCCTGCTCGGATACGGCATTGATAACGCAGACATTGAACTTGACGGGATCGAAGTGCCGATTATGGATGGTAGCGCCGGTCCTTTTATGCATCTCCTTAAGCAAACAGGAAAAAGAAAACAAAAGGCTCTTCGTAAAGTGTTACGCATCACAAAAGAAATCGTTTATCAGGATGGCGACAGCCTGCTTCGTATCCTTCCTTATAATGGTTTCAAAATTAGTGGCCAGATCAGCTTTAACGATGAACTCATTCAGACCCAGCGCTACTCTATAAACCTGACAGGAGAGCGTTTTGCCAAAGAGATCGCTATGGCCAGGACCTTTGGCTATGTTGAACAGGTTGAAGAATTATGGGAGAACGGTCTGGCTTTGGGTGTAAATCTGAGCAATGTTATTGCCATTCACTGGAACAGAAAGAGTGTTCTGAACGAAGAGGGACTGCGTTTCAGTGATGAATTTATCCGCCACAAAGTCCTTGACCTGGTCGGAGACCTCGCGCTTCTTGGTTGTCCCGTACTGGGCCATGTTGTTGCTCATCGAACCGGCCACACTCAGCATCTTGCCTTCATGCAGGCCATTGCCAGCGCTCCGGACTGTTGGGAGCTGATTGAACTGGATCAGAATGGCAACCACTCCGTGCTCAAGCAAGTTATTTCAACCACAAAAGCGGCAGGTGACATCCTCATCCCCTTTTTGAACCCCTATCCGACACAGCAGCCAGGTATAGCCACAGCATCATCTTGCTGATTGTTTGTTATCCTTGATAAAAAAGGGGCTGCTGCAAGTTAACTTGCGGCAGCCCCTTTTTTTGTCATTTTCGTTTAGGAAAATTTCATCAAAGATGGATCGTACAGAACCTATTTTTTATAATACTCTTTATACCATGCCACAAATTTGCGTACACCTTCATCCAATGACGTTGACGGTTTATAAGCAAAATCACGGATCAGCTCATCCACATTGGCGTAGGTAACTTGGACATCTCCAGGCTGCATGGGCAGGAAATTCTTATCCGCTTTTCGCCCGAGATGATTTTCAAGAACATGAATAAAATGCAGCAATTTCTCTTTATTATTATTGCCTATATTATAGATACGGTACGGACAGTATGAGGTCGCCGGATCAGGTGAGTCACCATTCCAGAGTGGATCCGGCTCAGGTATCTTGTTAATAACCCGAACCACCCCCTCAACAATATCATCTATATAAGTAAAATCACGCTCCATGTTTCCGTTATTAAAGACATTGATCGGTTCACCGGCAAGGATAGCCTTAGCAAAAAGAACTGGTGCCATATCAGGCCTTCCCCACGGGCCATACACTGTAAAAAAACGCAGTCCAGTTGTGGGCAAGCCAAAAAGATGGCTATAGGTATGGGCCATCAGTTCGTTGGCCTTTTTAGAGGCTGCATACAGTGACAGTGGATGATCCACATTATCATGCACCGAATAGGGGTGGCGCGTATTGGCACCATATACCGAACTGGAGGAAGCATAGACAAAGTGCTTGACCCTTGAGTGACGGCACCCCTCCAGGAGATTAACAAAACCGACGATATTGGTATCAACATAGGAATAGGGATTAATAAGGGAGTAGCGAACCCCGGGCTGCGCGGCCAGATTGACCACCGCATCAAAGCTGTTCTCCTGAAACAGTTTTTCCATGGCAGTACGATCAGCGATATCAATATTCAGATGATGAAAGCGCTCTCCCGCTGCCAGATTGGCCAGCCTGTCTTTTTTCAACTGAGGATCATAGTAGTCAGTCAGGTTGTCAATGCCAACCACTTCCGCGCCATTATCCGTCAACCTTCTGACCAGATGGGCTCCAATAAAACCGGCTGCGCCGGTTACAAGTATTTTTTTCATGTTTTTTTAATCGTCAAAATGGCCTTCCGGCCCCTTGTTCACATCAAGCGTTCTGGCACGTTCAATAATCATTTCCCGACTCCATTGTGCCGGGTCTTCAATTCGTCCGACCTTGGGTCCGAGATCATAGGATCCGGCCTCAAGAATCACCTCACGGGCAAGGGTTGCACTGCCTCCGGCATAGAACACATCCGTCAGCATGCTATAAACAAAATCCTCAACACGCTTAGCCATCCGTTCCCGGATATCACGTGGCTGGCCTAGGAGTCTTGGCTCGAAAGGCAGGTTCAACTTCTTGTAATCGCCACTTTTCCATCCCTTACCATCAGCATAGGCTACCATTTGCTGCCACATATCTTCACTAACACCTTCCCCTTTGACCTTCTTCAGGTTGCCGTCATCGTCCAGGATGGCATTACCGTAATCATTGACCTCCACTCCCCAGGAGACCATCTGCAGGGCCGTTGCCACATTGGCTTTGGTGGTGTGGGTTTGACTGGCGATAGCCCGAAGTCGCTCAGAACTGTTGCCGGAGGTCCCATGCTGGGCACCGGATGTGCCATACGGGACAAGATGTTTATGGATTTCCGTGGTCAGTTCCACCTGAATTCCCTGACTGCTCGCTTCAAGGCCATGAGTGGTCCCATTATTCAGAGCAATCCAATCAGCACATATACCATGGGCGTTCAGCCCCTTGATAAGAAAGGAGGCGTCATCAACAGTGGAGAGCCCCTGTGAACCTTTGATTTCACCAACTTCAGTCTCTAGCCCTGCCCACGGGGGAATCAAGGAATTCAGCTCAATATTGGCCAGCAGGTTCAGATCATCAGGCATATGCGAGGCATCAATAGCAATGGAGGTAATCCCCGCTTCGAAAATTGTGGGAATTTCCACTTTGGCCATGGGCAGGTCCCCTTCCTTCTTGATCCCGTAATGATCGGCATGAATAGCAACCGGCACTGTAATGCCCAGCTCATTACACAGGGCATCTACCTGGCGGGCAATATTCCAGTAATTCACGGCACAATAGGCAGAAGCTCCGCCCTCAGAGCGGGCAATCTCGATGATCAGCGCAGCGTCGGCTCTCTGTGCGGCCTGCAATGCGCCACGGATAATAAAAAGATTTCGGCCATTAGCTGCCATGGTCATAGATCCCCCCTTGGCACGCAGAGCACGGTCGATTACCTTACCGCTGACCAGAAGGGCGTGGGAGTTGGGAAATAATTGCCTAATATTCGGGGGACGTCCAATCTCCAATGCCTTTACAAAATCTCCAGAAACACTCATCACAACCTCCAGTTATAAAATCAAAATGGGAATTTACATCTCTACTTATAACGTACACCAATAAAAGAATCCAGCAGATGCGTTAACAAATAAGCTTTTGCAGACGACATTATCATTCTTCAGTGATATCGTTTTCCTTACCATCTGCGCCAGGCTGAAAAGCAGCAAAACTCTTCCTGCCAAAAAGCCACACGGCAACTATACTGATCTCATACAAGACCATTAATGGCGCCGCCATCATTAACTGATTCACAACATCAGGCGTCGGCGTCAAAATGGCCGCGATAATAAAATTAATGAGAATGGCATACTTGCGGTGACGATTCAGAAAAGTAATATTGACAACACCAATTTTGGCCAGAAATACCATGAGCACCGGCATCTCAAAGATGACGCCAAAAGCAATGAGCAAACGCAGGGCGAGAGAAAAATACTCACTGACAGCCGGCAATGACATCAGGAAATCATTGCTGTACCCAACAAGAAAACGAAAGGCCGGAGGAAAGACGACCAAATAACCAAAGGTCGCGCCGCTAAGAAAACAGATAGTGGAGAGAAAGGAAAAGGGCAGGAGGACTCGCTTCTCATGTTTGTAAAGACCGGGAGCGAGAAAACGCCATATCTGATAGAAAATGACCGGACTGGCCAGGAGCAGGCCGCAGACAAAGGCGAGCTTTAGATAAAAAAAAACCCTTCCTGGTACGAGGTAAAGATCAGCGACGAGCCTTCGGGCAGGACATTGGTAAGCGGTTTGAAAAACCAGACTCCAATAGGCTCAATATAGCCATAGGAAGCGGCAAAGCCGACAATGATCGCAGCAAGAGAGACAAGAAGACATGATCGAAGATCTCGCAGATGATCGGTTAACGATTGGGCATTGAATTGTTCACTCTCGCCCTCGCCAAGGGAGTCAGGATCTTTCGTCTGGTCTGATATCTTATTCTGTTCTGTCATTGTTACTCTTGCTATTTTGTTCACTGTCATTATGTTACAATGCGGA
Source organism: Desulfocapsaceae bacterium (assembly GCA_028697885.1). Classification (GTDB taxonomy): domain Bacteria; phylum Desulfobacterota; class Desulfobulbia; order Desulfobulbales; family Desulfocapsaceae; genus UBA2270. Next base: position 24,719 of record JAQVER010000032.1, on the reverse strand, counting down.
TATTTTGGAATAATTCTTTCCAGAGTGTGTATCCTGAAAGATTGATATCCACAGCCTCACTGCCTGAACTACATACCATTCACAACTTCTCTTTGCAACTCATTCAATAAAGGCTCGATATTGCTGAACGCACTGTTATCCATCCCCTTCCTGCTCTGCATCTTTCTTTTCTCTGCCGAAACAGGTCTGGCCCTCACCACCGAGAAACTGGATCTTGTCCTTTTTGATCGATTGGGACAAGATCGTGCTGATTTCTCCGATCCACAGACTGATAAAGAGCCTAATAACATGAGGCGCTGGCTGGCAGTCATTTATGCCCAAACCGGTTTACATCCCCTCTGGGTCACCAAGGACGGTCATGGGGAAAAAGCGGAAATACTTTTCTCAGTTTTAAAAGACTCCGAGATGGATGGCTTGATTCCCGAGGAGTACAATGTGCAGCGGCTCACCTCTCTCTGGAATGGGAAGACCGCTGAAGAGCTGATTGAACTTGATACCCAGCTGACCCTGTCCTTTCTCATGTATGCCCATGATGCCCAGAATGGACGCGTTCATTCTGGGCGATCCGAAGCTGTCCTGAAGAACTCTGACAAAGCTCCTCAGTTTGACGGACTAACGCTCGTAAAAGCGGCCCTTCTAGCTCCCGATCTGAAGCAATTTTTGGCCGCTCTGTTGCCGTCACACAAGTACTATCGAAATCTGCGTGCTGCCTTGCAACGCTATCGAAATCTGGCAGCAGCTGGCAGCTGGCCGCTTGTCAAGCCAGGAAAGACAATCCATCCGGGCGAAGAGGATGCAAGAATTCCAACGATATGGCAAAGGTTGAGGATTGAAGGCTTTATCCAGTCCGAAGCACCAAAAACTCCTGTTTATGACGAAATGCTGGTTCAGGCCATCAACCAGTTTCAGTTGCATCATGGTTTGAACAAGGATGGAGTGATCGGTAAAGCTACAATCACTGCCATGAATATATCCGTTGAGCAGAAGATTAAGAAAATCATCCTCAATCTTGACCGCTGGCGCAGTGAGCCCCATGATCTCGGCAAGAAATATGTGTTGGTGAATGTTGCCGGATTTACCCTGGAAGGAATCAGCAATGACACAGTCATTCTCGAAATGGGTGTTATTGTCGGTACACAACAACACGAAACACCATTATTCACTGACCAGATCCAATATATTGACCTTAACCCCTACTGGAACATTCCTCCCAGCATTGCCCGCAATGAAATGTTGGGAGAGCTCATAAAAAACCCCTATTATCTCAACTCAAACCATATACGCCTCTTTAGTGACAGGACGTCTGAGGCGCGTGAGATAAATTCTTTATCGATTAATTGGAAACAGGTAAGTCCCAAAAAAATGGGACAGTTCAAATTACGACAAGATCCCGGGAAATGGAATGCCCTGGGCGCCATAAAATTTGTCTTTCCAAACAGCTATAACGTTTATATGCATGACACCCCTGCCCAATCTCTCTTTCAACACTCAAAGCGGGACTTCAGCCACGGTTGCATTCGTCTTAGCAACCCTTTGCAACTGGCCGAATTCCTGCTTGACGGCAGCGAAGCAGAATGGCCGACGGCTCGAATTAAGGAGACCATAACCACTGGTAAACGAACAATTATCCGCCTGCCGTCACTGATACCTGTACATATCACCTACCAAACCGCCAAGAGTGACCAGAATGGAGTAACCTCTTTTTATACAGATATCTATGATCGAGATCAACAGCTTGAGCAAATACTCTTTAAAGAATAGCAGCACAAGTTTCTTGTATAAACAATCCACCATTATGCTCAAGAAACAGGCAGCATCGTCGCTTTGTCCAATAAAAATACTGTAGGGCGTAACTGAGGCGCTGACAAGAGACAACCGCTACGGTTCCCCCCCCCTTACTTTTTATCCTTCGCTGTATGACTATCCTGTAGCTCCTTGATCTGCAGTTTCAGTTCCTCAAGGTCACTCTGCCGAACAAGGTTCATCTTTTTCACGATTTCCTCAACCCGTTCCTCGATCTGTTTTCTGATATCCTCCTTAGCCTCTTCAACCTTGGCAAGAATTTCATCAACCAGTTTCTCCCCTTCCTGCTGGGAAAGTTTTCCCTGTTCGACAAAATCACGACCAATTTCCTCAATTTTTTCCTTGGTTAATGAGGCCACACCTAAACCAGTCAACATTGCCTTTTTGATCAGCTCAATCATTACCGCACCTCCTGTCTTTGATGATACATTATTGCCATTTTTCTCGAGATGAACCTACACCTGCAACTCTTCGCTTCGATAAAAAAACTTTCGGGCACGATCACAGGCCTGTTCAACAGATGAACTGGTCTGGACAGCACTTGCCAGATGATGGCCAAAGGTGAAGTTCTGCCCATAATAGTGGGTAAACTGTTTTAATCGCCCCAGGCGCCTTTCCGGACGAAAACGCTCCAATAACTGGACAAAACGAAAATAGATATCCGGAAGATTCATATGAGAGGGAGCATATGCCACCCCATAAATATCCCTGGCGATCTCAGCAAACAGCCAAGGCCGACAAGCAGCGCCCCGGCCAATCATCAAACCATCCGCCCCGGAAAGTGCAAGACATTTTCTGGCATCCTCAACACTGAAAATACCGCCATTGGCCAGCACCGGTATCTTTAAGGCAGATTTAACCTTACCAATCCAGTCCCAGTGTGGACGACGACAAAATTTTTCTCCATGAAGACGTCCATGCACGGAAAGAAGGTCAACACCTTCACCTTCCAGCATTTGACAAAAATCAACCAAATTCTCTTCATTTAAACTTGTACCCAGACGAATCTTGGCGCTCAAAGGCAGTCGGGTGGCGCATCTAAGCATGGCGACTATATGACGGACCTGTTCATGATCGTTCGTCAAGGCACACCCTGCCCCCTGTTTACGAAGATTGGGGGCAGGACAACCCAGATTCAGATCAATCCCCTGGGCGCCAAGTTGGTGCAGACGTTCAACCGCTGGTACCACATCCTGACCAGGGCTCACGAAGAGCTGATAAAAAAGTGGATGTTCTTCAGGAGAACGAAAGAGAAAGGGTGAAACAATGGCATTCTCCTGTGGAAGCCTGGTCACCGATAACATTTCCGTAAAGAGGAGCCCGACCCCCCCCAACTCCAAGGTCAGGGTACGCAGTGCCGAATGGGAGAGTCCGACCATGGGAGCCAAGGCCAGAGGGGGCGACAGAGTCAACCCTGCAATGGAAAGCGATGCATCCATAATTGCCATTGGCAGCGCGCCTTAGTTGTGCCAGTGCACAAGAAGATTTTTAAGATCATCCGCACCTATGGGCTGATCAAAGCGCACATGAACGCGATAATTTTTGTCAATATAATCCTGTAATGACACCCCGATGATCTCTCCCTTACATTCCAAGCCCCCATCTGTTCCCATGGGCAGAGATGAGACAATACGTCTGCCCAATAACAAGCGCGCATTTTCTTTTTTGGAGAGGCGAATCATGAGCGAAAGACCGCCTAGAGAAAGATCCTCTACCTGCCCCTTGAATCTCTGTTGCGATGGGTTGTCCCTACCATCCAGCAAGTTATTGACGATAATTTTCTGTGTTGAATGACGGATATCTTCACGACGATTTTCACCAGATATTCTCAAAAGTTCTGAAATCTTGTAAGATCTACGACAAAAATCACCGAGGGTAGACTCAAGACCGGGATGCTGTACCAATAGCTTTATAAAATCTTCCCGTTCAAGGACCTGCAGCTTCACCGCGCTCATGGCAGTAAGTGTCACCGTCCATACCGAGACATCAAAGAAAGGACCTACTCCAACAATTTCTCCCGGCTTCAACCGCTTAAGGAATATCTCCTTCTGACCCTGTCTGCAGGTCATACCAACCGTTCCTGCATTGATAAAATAGAGTGTGGAATTGATATCCCCCTGCTGGACTATCACTTCTTCTGCCTGGTATTCCTTAAAACGCTGACAATGGTACAAGGCAGTGAAGCTATCAGAGTCTAAGAAATCATACAACTCACTCCAAAGGCTGAGATGATGACTGCTGATGGCGTTACTCTTCTCTTCCTCTATGGCTTCACTTACTCGAATGACCTCAATCAAGGCATTCGGATTCACTGCCAGCAACCGATCACGCAAAATGTCTGCCGTCACAAAATCTTTTTCTTTTGCTGCATGAACAGCATGTTCAGCAATCAAAACCGTAACTTCTTTGATTTTTTTTGCCTGCAAGAGTTGCTGAATCTGAGTGTCCAGATCACGCAGATTCAGTCTTGCCCGTTGTTCCGCCTCAGAATCAGATGCAAAAGACACCTCAACCTCCTTATCAATATTTTGGTTACCCACAGGTTGCAATTGTGGTTCAATAATCTGCAAAGTACGCCTGGCAATCAGACTTACTGAATCGTGTCCACTTTTACCCTGTTTTTCGCGTTCGGCCACAAGTTGTCGTAAGAGAATAACGGTTCGTTGTTTTGGCGCCAGACGCAGGGCTATACAGAGTTGTCCTAGAAGATCCTCACGGACATGGGCGGCAAAAGCATCACGGTCCGCCAGAAGATCAAGCAGCACATCAGCACACTCTGCGCTGCATCCAAGCTGCCCTAGCCAGACAACCAGTGGCGGCTTGAGTTCATCATCAACCAGAGACAGCGCCGCCAGGAGATATTTCTTTTTATCCCCCCCCCCAAGGTCATGAATGCAATCAATGACCTGCTGTTGGACCCGAATATCCGCATTTTTGAGTGAGGGGAGCACTAAAGGGACAAGTGAGGAATCACCCATGACGGCAATAAGCAGAACAATATTCCGTACTCCGTACCATGGCAGATCTTTGGTCAGATATTCCTTGAGCACAGGCACAGCAACCTTACCCGTCTCCGGAATTAATTTAATGAGACGAAGTCGCTCATTTTTTTGTTGCGAAAGCAGTAATTTCTCGAGAAGGAAAATGACTGAACGGCGACCAAGTCGGGTCAGGATCTTCTCCGCCAGAATCTGCCGTCCCCCCTGGCCATTGAGGCAAACGAGAGTCAGCTCCTCAAGGATATGTTCAGCTGCCAAGGTATCCAGGGTTCTGGCAACCAATCCCCGAATCACATTTCCTTTTTCCAGTACTCCCGATTGAATATGGAAAAGAATTTCCAGCAATGAGTCAAACTGTTGCCAACGTCCCTCATCCAGCATCCTGAGCCCATTCTGTTGTAACTGTCGACAAACTGTTTCACAAACTGGATAATAGTTTGTTTCCACCTTTAACCAGTGTGCCAGCAAAAATGTCACCTTATCCAGCAACTCGATATCTTCCTCAGTGGAAAGAAGACCAGAACAAAAAGAAAGGGCCATAACAGCACGTTCCCGGATCTCGCCCTCCTCATCGCAGGAATGTTTGCCTAATTTTTCAACAAGACTTGCGGCACGACCCGGAGACCCCTCATGAGAATCCTTAATAATCCGCTGTGATATATTGCCTATAAATTCATCATGCAACAACACCTTAGTGTTTCCCAGTTCGAATTCTTCAAGCTGACGAGACAGCCGAAGCTGAGCCCTCTGCTTTTCACCTTCCGCCATCAACTCTTTGGCTTTCTGCAAAGCCTGTTCTTTTTGTTTCTGATCGATATCCATAACAAAAAAATGTTAAAAAAATAAAAACATATGGAGCAAAAAGCTTAGCTCGACACTCACCAGCCGTAAGTTGCAAAAAATTATTTCAAGACAAGGGGAAATACGTATTTACCAAATTGACATTTCAGGAATGATATCCCATAATGCCGCACTATGAAAAAATGGCAAGAGATACTAAAGGACTCCATAACCAGTCCGACAGCCTTGAATGAGTATTTCAATGTTAACATTACCTCATTAGAGGAGGTAATAGCAACATTTCCCATGCGGATTAATCCCTATTACCTGAAATTAATCCAGAAGATCGGCGATCCTTTCTGGAAACAAGCTGTTCCGGATGTTGCGGAATTACATGATCCTGTCTGTATAGAAGATCCTCTTGCAGAAGAAAACCTGAGCCCTGTCCCTCATCTGGTTCACAAATATCCCGATAGGGTGTTGTTCCTGGTATCCAACCAGTGTGCCATGTATTGCCGATTTTGTACCAGAAAACGGAAGGTCGGAACCGGGAAGATGGTGATCAACCAAGAGAGCATCCAGGCAGGATTGGACTACATCCGCCATCACCCGCAGGTCAGGGAGGTACTTCTCTCAGGCGGAGACCCGTTGCTCCTGCCGGATTCTCAGATTGAATTTATTCTGCGAGAGCTGCGTTCGATTCCATCGGTCAAGGTAATCCGTATTGGTACCAGAGTGCCTTGCACCCTGCCCATGCGGATTACTCCGGAGCTGGTTGCTGTCCTGAAAAAATATCATCCGCTTTATATCAACACCCACTTCAACCATCCCGCGGAGATCACTCCGGAGGCAAGTGCTGCCTGTACCCTGCTGGCCGATGCCGGCATCCCGATGGGCTGCCAGACCGTTCTCCTGAAAGGGGTCAACGACAACCCGGAAACCATGCGGGAGCTCTTATTGAAACTGCTGGAGATACGAGTAAAGCCCTACTATCTCTTCCAGACAGATCTTACCCGGGGTACCAATCATTTCCGCACACCTACCGCGACAGGGATCAGAATCATGCGCAGCCTGATCGGCCATATCTCGGGACTGGCTGTGCCCACCTTTGCTCTCGACGGCCCAGGCGGCAAAGGGAAGATTCCCCTTACGCCGGATTACATTCTGAGCAGAGGGGATAAACTCGTTTTTGAAAATTATCGCGGTGAAATATGCACCTACCCGGAGTCAGGCGATGGAATTTAAGGGTTTGGTCGTGGCTAAATCCTTGTTATATTTTTTCCATGTTTTAAGTGTTATGTTTTAAGTATTACGTTATAATCTTTTTTTATTGATATTTTGAGGCAGGCCCCAAGCAAAGTAGCCTGTTTTCCTTATCGAAATGTGGAAACACATAAAAAAGTATTACCTTAAATCTTCCACCTTGTATCGTCTATCATGCAGCCAGAAGATATTCTCAAAACTGTTCTCAGTTCCACTGAACTTCCTACTCTGCCAACTGTTGCCTCGGCACTCATCTCCTTGACATCCAAGGAAGATACTACTTTGTCGGACATCGCGGATCTAGTCTCAAAAGATATAGCCCTGTCGGCAAAGATTCTCAAGGTGTCCAACTCGGCCTTTTACAGCTTTCCCCAGCAAATTGGTTCAATCAATCAGGCAGTTTCAATCCTCGGCATCAACGCTGTCCGTTCCCTGGTCCTCTCTTTTTCGTTTCTTTCCATCAGGACTGGGAAAAAAAGTGAACATTTCGATTTTCAAAAATTCTGGGAACGCTCCCTTGCCTCCGCAGTGGCCGCAAAATTGATCTTGGACAAGGTGAAAGGGGCAGATACCGAGGAGATTTTTATTTCTGGACTCCTGCAAAACCTAGGCGAGTTGATTTTCGCCAAAACCTTTCCTGACGAATATGAAAAAGTTCTCTGCCAGTTAGAGGAAGAACAAGGGGCATCTGCAGAAATTGAGAAAAGACTAATCGGGGTTGATCACTGTTTTATCGGCTATGAAGTAGCAAAAAGCTGGGGTTTCCCTGAGGTCCTACTCCTTCCTATCCTGTTCCATCATGATCCGCAACAATATGCCGGTCAAAATCTCAAGATCAAGGCGACAACGAACGCCGTATATCTCTCTGATATCCTGATCAATATCCTAACATCACACACTCCGGAAGAGTATCATAAAAAGTTCCAAAAAGAGGCCAAGAAACTGTTTGGATTGAGCAGCTCCGACATCAACAGCATCCTCTCCGAGCTCCATCATCAACTAGAGCAAGCTGCAGCCTATTTTGGCCTGAATATCAAAAACACCAAATCCATCCAGGAGATCCTGCAAGAGGCCAACATCAAGCTCAGCCTGCTCAATCTCAATTACGACCAGATCAATCAACAACTGGTGCAGACCAAGATCAAACTGGAGAATCTCACTATGGAACTCCAGGAAAAAAATAAAATCCTCGACAATCTGGCCAACATTGACGGGTTAACAGAGGTCTATAACCATCGTTATTTTCAGACCAGCCTGGATCAGGAGATTAATCGCTCAATCCGTCATCAGACGGCGATTTCCCTGCTTCTTATTGATATTGATCATTTCAAGGATTTTAATGATACCTACGGTCATCAGGCAGGAGATTTTGTGTTGAAAAAGTTTTGTGAGATCTTACAGAATAATCTCCGGAAATATGACACTCTGGCCCGTTATGGTGGAGAAGAATTTGTGGTCATTCTCCCTGAAACATCAGAAAATGATGCCTTGCAAGTAGGCGAAAAACTTCGGGCAGCCATTGAAAACGCCACCTTTGTTGACTTGAATCACGAATACCACGTCACTGCAAGTTTTGGTCTTACCAGCACGTACCCTGGCAAAGTTGACGATTTCAACAAAAACAATTTTATCAATCAGGCAGACCTGGCCCTCTATAATGCGAAAAAAGAGGGCAGGAACCGGGTGGTAATCTATGGTCCTAAAAAGAAATGGTTTAAATTTTAGGTGGACTGGCGCTGTCAAGTTGAATAAGCCAGAGACTCTTTTACCATCTCTACCATCTGTGTTCCTCACATCATATTTTCGGGGTCAACATCAATCCCAATCTTAATATCCCCAATAATAAAATCCGCCTGACATGTCACCACCTGATGGCATACGGCATGCAAGTCATCCTGACAGACGCCCTTAAGCAGGACCTGCCAGCGATAGCGATCGCGCAGCCTGTCCAGGGGCGAAGGCGCCGGGCCAAGGATCTCCACGGGATCACACATCGATTCTGCGGCCAGGGACTTTGCTAAAGTCCGGCACTTCGCAGCAATATCCGCTGCTGCCTTTCGAACCTCCTGCTCTTTGCCGCCCTGGATATGGATATTGATCATCCGCAACAGGGGTGGAAAGGCCGGCATCTGCCTGATCGCCATCTCCCGCTCATACATCTCACTGTAGGCATGGTGCTGGGCCAGTGACACCGCATAATGATCCGGTCGCAAGGTCTGGATAATCACCCGCCCTGGACTACTCCCCCGCCCTGCCCGACCGCTGACCTGTGACAGCAATTGATAGGTCCGTTCCGCCGCCCTGAAATCCGGCATAGTAAGTCCACCATCGGCCCAGACAACTCCCACCAGGGTCACTTCCGGAAAGTCATGACCCTTGGCAATCATCTGCGTGCCGATCAGGATGTCAATCTCCCGATTATGCATGGCCTTCAGGATATGGAGGAATTTCTTACGATCTGCAGCGGTATCAGTGTCAAGACGGGCAATTCTAGCCTCGGGCAGCAGCTCCAAAACTTCCTGTTCAATGCGTTCTGTGCCAAAACCCACCGGAACCAGTTTCTCTGAGTGGCAACCAGCACAAACTAAATTGCTGTTCAGGGAAAAACCGCAGTAATGACAGACCAGCTGTTTTTTACCTTTGTGGTAAGTAAGCGAGATATGACAATGCTTGCACTCGACCGGTTTGCCACAATCCTGACACAGATAGGCTGCGGAAAATCCCCTTCTATTTAAGAGCAAAAGGCTCTGTTTTCCCTGCGTCAGAGTCTCCTGCAGGGCTTGTTGCAATTTTTTACCCAGCGCCTTTCCATAAGACTTTTGCGATTTATCACGCAGATCAACAAGAGAGACCGAAGGCAAAGAACGTTCCATCACCCGCTTGTTCATGGTCAGCAGAGAATATTTCCCCTGCTGTGCATGATAAAAACTTGTCACCGACGGGGTAGCCGAGCCAAGCAGAACTACCGCATCATTAAACCTGGCCCGCAGGATTGCAAGATCACGACCATTATACCGCAGGCCATCATCCTGTTTAAAACCGCTGTCATGTTCTTCATCCACCACAATAAGCCCAGGATCCTGCAAGGGAGCAAAGACTGCTGATCTGGCCCCGATTACGATCTGTGGTCCGGTTACGGGATGCCTTTTAGACGCCAGACTCCATTGGTCAAAGCGTTCACCTGTTGACAAGCCGCTGTGCAGGATCAATACCCTTTCACCAAAACGGGAAACAAAATGGGCCTCAAGCTGAGTGGCCAGGGCAATCTCAGGAACCAGGACCAAAACATCACGACCACTGGCCAGGCTAACTTCGGCAGCCTGCAGATAGACCTCAGTCTTACCGCAACCGGTCACACCATGGAGCAGAAAGGTTGCAAATTTCTTTTTCTGAATGGTTGGAATCAGTACAGAAAGAGCTTGATTCTGTTCCGGAGTAAGGACCTCAGGTCTGGAGAACCAGGAGAGCTGCTCACCATAAGGATTGCGAAAAACCCGTTGTTCAACCCGGCGCACCAGCCCTTGTTCCACAAGGAATGGCAAGGCTTTGGCGGCACCACTGTAGACCTTGTTCATCTCACGTGCCGGAACAGCTCCCTGCGGCTTACCTCCAGCAAGCAATTGCAGAAAATAAAGGGTCTTGATATGGGAAAAGTGAAGGGAGGGGACAAGCTCTGTTGCCAGCTCTCGTCCAATGTTTTTGAGTTCATCCCTGGAAGGATCAGAACTTACACTGGCAGGAAGGGACAAAGCACTGGCCAAGATATAACAGATCTCATTTTTCTGCCGGGTATCATTGCCGATTAATATTTCACGGATCTCAATGAACCCTTGTTGCTGCCAGGAATGAATCAGCTTGCGAGACCTGGGTTTCCCCAGAATTTTCATGGACTCGCCAGCACCAAGGGAGCCGTTTTCCATAAGTCGCGGCAACCAGTTCAACTTCTGACTACTATTTTCCTCAGAGATCCGTGCCAGCTCTTTTTGTCCCCTTTCGGTCAGATGCAGCTGCTTGCCGCTACGGGGTGCAAGACCACTGGGCAGGGCCGTTTTAATGACCTCACCCAGTGGATAATGATAATATCTGGCAACCCAACGGAAGAAGGGTATCAGATTAACGGGGAAAAGCGGTTCCAGATCAAGAACCTCGATCACCGACCGCAGTTTATAGCCGACATCCTCCTCAGGAAGCTGCCCCAGCACATAACCGGTCACCCTTCTGTTGCCAAGGGGGACCAGAACCCTCTTGGCAAGCGGAATTGTACCGGAATCGTCATCAGAGTCGTCAGAATACAGATAGGTAAGCGTCTGCTGCAAGGGAGCAGCAACCGCCACCTCCAACCGAATCATAGATTTGCTGCCAACTCCTTGATATGGGCCTTCAGTTCAGCGCCTAGTTTATGGTGGATCATGCCATAGGCAAGAATAGCCTTCAGATATCCCATTTTGTCTCCGGCATCAAATCGGGTGCCGTTGAACTCATAGGCATACATCTCCCGTTTTTTACCTAGAGCCTGTAAGGCATCAGTCAGCTGGATCTCACCACCGTGTCCGGGGGTAGTCTTCTCCAGGAGATCAAAAATCTCGGGCATGAGGATATAGCGACCAATGATTGCCATGTCAGAATCCGTTGTGCCTGGTGCTGGCTTCTCAATCATCCTCTTGACCCGGTGGGTACGCTCGCGCTCGATGGCCTCACCCTCGACGATACCATACTGAAAGGTCTGATTCTCAGGTACACGCTGTACGGCGACAATAGATTCCTGCACTTCATCAAAGAGGTCAAGCATCTGTTTGGCACAGGGGGTTTTACTCAGGACCAGATCATCGCCAAGCATAACCATGAACGGCTCGTCGCCCACTACATGCCGGGCGGTCCAGATGGCATGTCCGAGTCCCAGAGGTTTCTTTTGGCGAACAGAGATCAGGTCAATGAGATTGGAGATATTGTTCAGCTCTTCTCCTAGAGCGATCTTCTTTTTTTCCTTCAACACGCAATCAAGCTGAAAATCATAATCAAAATGATTTTCAATGGCGGATTTTCCAGCGCTAGTAACAAAGATAACCTGCTCGATACCAGAGGCCACGGCTTCCTCAACGATATACTGGATGGTCGGCCGATCCACAATAGTAAGCATCTCCTTGGGAATGGCCTTAGTGGCGGGCAAGAACCTCGTTCCCAGACCAGCCACCGGAATCACTGCCTTTCGTACCTTCATATGACGTTCTCCTCTTTCAGGGTGAGAGATGACATGTTATAATAATTATTAAAGTTATTCAGCCGGTAGACAGATTTCCAGCTGATTATTTACCATATACCATAGAATCAAAAGATCAACCATTCCTTCCATGACAATTCATTCCTCGGATATCCTGCCCATCCTGAATCACAAGATCGAGATACAGGAGGCCCTGCGGGACCACCAGACCATCATTATTGCCGGAGATACCGGTTCCGGAAAAACCACCCAGCTCCCGCAGTTCTGCCTGGAGCTGGATCCGTCAGGGAAGAAACTTATCGGTTGCACACAGCCGCGACGGGTGGCCGCCGTCTCGGTAGCCGAACGGGTCAGTGAGGAATTGGAAGAAACCAGCAAAAATGGTGGCCTGGTTGGTTACAAGATCCGCTTTCATGACCAGACCAGCGCGGAAACCCGGATCAAATTCATGACCGACGGGGTGCTGCTGGCAGAGACCAGAAACGATCCGCTGCTCCGCCAATATGGAGTGATTATCATTGATGAGGCCCATGAGCGCAGCCTGAATATCGATTTCCTCCTTGGCTTTCTCAAAAACCTGCTGCCCAAACGGCCGGATCTCAAACTGATCATCACCAGCGCCACCATCGATACCGAGGTCTTTTCCCGACACTTTGACCATGCCCCGGTCCTTTCTATTGCCGGCAGAACCTATCCGGTTGAGCTCCGTTACTCCCCCATAGAAAACGATCCTTTGTCCGCAAAGGAGGGCCAGGATGACTACATCGATCATTGCGTGCAGACTGTGCTTGAGCTCCATCTGCACGACGGGCCGCGCGACACTCTGATCTTTCTGCCTACAGAGCGGGATATCCGTACCTGTTGCACCCTTCTTGCTAAAAAGATTTCCGATGCGGTAATCCTGCCCATGTTTGGCCGCCTCCAGGGGACGGATCAGCGCCGGATCTTCCAGCAATACAAACAGTGCAAAATCGTGGTGGCCACCAATGTCGCCGAGACCTCCATTACCGTGCCGGGTATTCGCTACGTGGTGGATGCGGGACTTGCCAGGGTCTCTCAGTACAATGTCCGGGCCAAGACCATCAGCCTGCCCATCACCAGGATCTCAAGGGCGAGCTGCGACCAGCGCAAGGGAAGATGCGGACGAATTGGCCCCGGCATCTGTATCCGTCTTTTTTCTGAAGAGGATTACCTGAGCCGGGAGGAGTTCACACTGCCGGAGATCAAACGGGCCAACCTGGCCGAAGTTATCCTCCAGATGATTGCCTTCAATCTGGGTTCGCCCCATTCTTTCCCCTTTGTGGAGCCACCGCACAGCAATGCCATCCGCGATGGCTACAAACTCCTGACTGAACTCGGGGCAATCGACGGGAAAGGGAAATTGACCGAGCATGGCCGGATCATGGCCACCCTGCCCATTGACCCCTGCATTGCCCGGATCATTCTTGCAGCTCAGGAAAACAACTGCCTGCGCGAGATCAAGGCTATCGCCACGGCCCTGGCCATTCCTGACCCTCGCGTCAGGCCTGCCGATCGTGAGCAGGAGGCCGATGCAGCTCACCATCATTTTGCCCATGCCGATTCTGACTTCCTCTCTCTGCTTCATATCTGGGACCTCTTCCATGATGTCCAGACCCAAACCAAATCCTGGAGCCGCCTGAAGAAATTCTGCGCCAGCCACTTCCTTTCCTTCCAACGGATGCGCGAATGGCTGGATCTTCATGAACAACTGGAACGGATCCTTGTACGGCACCCTGGATTCAACGACAACAGCACGCCCGCTTCCTATGCAGCCATCCACCAATCTCTCTGCACCGGTTTTCTGCGCAATATCGCGATGAAACAAAAAGAAAGGATTTATCTGGGAGGCGGGGGAAGCGAGGTCATGATCTTTCCCGGATCACACCTGTTTCAAAAAAAAGGCAGCAAGCAGGGACAGTCTGGAGCCAGAGATGCAGGAAAAAGAGGGACCAATGGCGTGGAAGACAGTGAGGGTAAGAGCAGCCAATGGATCATGGCCGCCTCGTTCATGGAGACCACCCGACTCTACGCCATGACCGTAGCTGCCATTGACCAGGATTGGCTTGAATCTCTCGGGGGAAATCTGTGCAAACGCTCCTGGTCGACTCCCCGCTGGCATAAAAAATCAGGGCAGGTCATTGCTGACGAAAAAGTAACCCTCTTTGGTCTGGTCATTGTGGCAGGCCGCAAAATTAACTATGGAAGGATCGATCCAAAAAACCAGAAAGAGGCCCGGCAGATCTTCATTCAATCGGCCCTGATAGGCGGTGAACTGGATGGCCCCTTTCCTTTCCTCAAGAAAAATCTGCAACTGCTTGAGGAATGGCAGGCCACGCAAGACCGATTGAGGAAACGGGATATCATGGTCGATGACCGGGCGCTTTATGGATTTTATGAACAACGAATTCCCGCTCATGTCTACGACCGGTTCACCCTGAACCGTTTTCTGCAGAGACAGAAAGACAAACAGGTCTTGGTGATGACGGAAGCGGACGTCCTGAACCGTCGACCGGAAGACCGGGAACTCAGCGATTTCCCCCCCCTGCTCACTGTCGGCTCCATGCAGTTCAGGCTGGAATATCATTTTGCGCCCGGGAGCGAAGATGACGGGGTGACGGTACGGATCCCCCTGGATATGATCGATACCTTGCAGGAGCCTTTTTTTGAGTGGCTGGTACCCGGACTGCTCAAGGAAAAAATCACCCTCCTGCTCAAGGGACTACCCAAAAATGTCCGTAAATTCCTGATTCCTTTAAGCGGCACTGTTGATTTATTACTGGACGATCTGGACATGTACAAGGGGTCCCTCCATCAGGCCCTGGAATGCTCCATCCTCAAATCCTTCCGTAGAACGATCAATCGCAGCGACTGGCCCACCGAGCTGCCGCCTCACCTTTGCATGCGTTTTCTCCTCTTTGACCAGTCAACAAAAGTAGTGGCCGTGGGAAGATCTCTTGCCGCACTGCGAGAGGGACGCCATCAGCCCCACAGGAATGGCTCCCTGGCCCGCCTGAGCGATAAGGACCAGAAGACCAGAATACTATGGGAAGAACGATTCTGTACTACCTGGGATTTTGCCGGCCTGCCGCTCTCGCTCCCTTTACTGAGTCCCCAACAGGAGATGTGTGGTTCTCTCTTCCCGGCCCTGAAACCGGTCAGGGACCGTGGCGGGGTCGTGATAGAATTTATGACCAGCCAGAAGCTGGCCGCCCGTCAGAACAGGGAAGGCCTCAACTTCCTCTATCAGCTCCAGGTGGCAGAACCCTACAAGGCCCTGAAAAAATACTGTACATCCTGCCTGTCCGGCCCTTCATCCTCCTGGCTCATCCGGGGACTCGGGGAACGAGCTCAGGTGCTCACAGCCCTCCTCTCATTTATCCTGAGTTCGTTTTTCGACACTGCATCCGGAACCATTCCTGACAAAAAAGATTTCCTGGAAGCCGTGACCAATGTAAAAAAACAGAATTTTTATGGGGCGGGCAGAATAATCTGTGACACCGTCATGGCCACCCTCAGACAACGCAGTGAGGTCAGCGCCCATATCCAGCGCTTTGCTGATCTGGCCAGGAAGACTCATTCTTTCGTCCAGGAACGATACGACGAATATGAAAGACTGCTGGAGGAAATTTTACCCCTGGACTTCCTGGAGAATAAAGAGCTGAAAGAAGTGCAACGATGCATCATGAACATGAAGGCGCTCATGATTCGAATTGAACGGGCCTATGTGGATCCGGCAAAAGATTTGATCAAGGCCGAGCAACTCAAGCCCCACCTGCACAATCTGCAAAGCCTCCACCAAAGGCAAAAAGATCTTTCGGCCGAATGCCTGCAGGAATTGAACACATACCAAGAGATGATTAACCAGTTCCGCATCACCTTGTTTTCCCCGGAAATCCAGGGAGGGATTCAGGTCTCATCGAAAAAACTCAGCAGACAGTGGCAGGAGACGTGCAAATATTGCTGACATCGGCTCTAAGAATTACACGATTTCCCTCTACCAGGGCTTCAATAGCCTCTGTATTCCCATCGATCATTTCCACAGTTTTTTTGCAAACATCTGCCTGCTTCATAACAGGTTTATAACATATGGTTTATGTGCAGAAGTATATATCGAATTTGACAGCCAGGGCGAAAACCCTCCCCTTAATCTGACATTCACAGTAGACATCTAAAGTTATAAAAACAGATAAGGATGGTAGGTTACCGAAGGCAAGGTAAAATCCCAAGGGCAAAGAAGCCTGTAAATAGGATACTTAAATCACTAAAGCTTATCCAAGACCATCCTGACTGCCCTGATGAGCTCGTCCCTCTGTACCGGTTTGTGGACATATCTCTTGATACCCATGGCATAAGCATCTTCTGCTGAGGTGACTGTATTGTGTCCGGTGCAGATAATAATGGGCATATCCGGGACGATCTCCAGTACGGCCTTGGCCAGGCTAGTGCCACTGAGACCCGGCATGGTCTGATCGGTCACTATCAGATCAAACTGCTGCGGCTCTGACCGAACTTTTTCCAGGGCCTCTCTGCTGTCGGTGACCCCGGTGACCGTGTAACCATAATTTTCCAGCATCCTCTTGTTTAGATGGACCAGCAGG
>JAQVER010000032.1:0-8027 GCA_028697885.1 Desulfocapsaceae bacterium | reverse complement strand
GCATCCTGTTGTTTTGGTTTGTCCGGAATGGAGGTATCCTTTTCCAGGGCCGGGATAAAGACACGGAATGTAGTACCGTGGCCAGGCTCACTTTCCACCTCGATAAAACCGTTATATCCCTCTATGATTCCATGAACCATGGCCAGGCCAAGCCCCGTCCCCTTCGTGCTTCCCAGCTCTTTACTAGTGAAGTAGGGGTCAAAGATATGAGATACTGTTTCTGGGTCCATCCCCTGCCCCGTGTCGCTGACAGAGAGGACAATAAAAGGAGCTGGAGCCCCCTTGTCTTCCTCTCCATCTTTTGCTCTTTTTTCCTGACGGGAGAGCGTGACCCGCAAGGTTCCACATTCATCCTGCAAAGCCTGGAAGCCGTTGGTACACAGGTTCATGACAACCTGATGGATTTGGGTCGAGTCAGCCATGATTGTTCCGCATCCAGGATCGATGTCTTCCTTGATCTCAACCGTGGTTGGCAAGGTGGAGCGCAGCATCTGCAAAACCTCATGCACGACCAGATGCGGTCGCAGAGCTAGCAGCTTCTGTTCTGACTTGCGGCTGAAGGCGAGAATCTGCTGAACAAGGGCGGTGGCCCTTTTCCCGGAGTTTATGATCTGGTCGATATCCTCTATCGCCGCCGTTCCTGGTGGCAGTGACTTTTTCGCCAGTTCAGAGAAGCCCAGGATTGCTGACAGGATGTTGTTGAAATCATGCGCTATGCCACCAGCCAGCGTGCCGATGGCCTCCATTTTCTGAGCTTGCCGCAGTTTGCTCTCTATTCCCTTACGTTCTACAGCTTCTTTCGACAATTTTTCATATGCATGCTCTAACTCATATGTCCTCAGCCTGACCTTTAATTCAAGCTCATCGTGCGCTTTCTGTAACGCATCCTCGGCGTATTTACGCTCAGTGACATCATGCATTGAAGCAACGGCCCCGAGCAAATTCCCATGCTCATCACGTAAAGGTCGACCTGATGCAATCACGATCCTCCTTTTCCCGTGTTTTGGGCCTATAACCATCTCAGTATCTTTTATGTATTCACCTTGTAAGGCCTGAAATAGCGGGATATCTTCTTTTTGCATGGGAGTGATCCCATCGGCAAAGAATAAATTATAATATTGTGACCAGTCCTCTGCTGGTATCGGTTTTGCCGGAAGACCATGAAACTCTCTCGTGGCCCTGTTAAATACAGACAGAATTCCATCTTCATTACAGGCAACAACGCCGTCTTCGATGCTTTCAAGAACCGCGCTGGTAAATTCTTTCTCCTTCTGCAGTGTTGTCTCGACTCTCTTACGCTCCTCGATTTCTTGAGTGAGCGACAGTGTTCGTTCGGAGACCAGTTGCTGAAGATGATTTTGGTGCTGCTCCAGTTCCTGCTGTATTACCTTCAACTCGGTGATGTCCCGCAGAACAGCCATCCATACCTCACCGTGGACAGGATGGGTGAAAATGGAAACTGTCACCAGGCACCAGAAGGGGGTACCATCTTTTCTGATAGTTCGAACTTCGCCTTGCCAATTACCAATCCGCCCCAAGGCACTCATGATCTTTTTGGCGGTTTCCTCCAGGTCCTGACCGGAAGGCGCAATGAGCTGTGGGAGATATTTGCCGATCAATTCTCCTTTATTATAATTGAAGAGCCTTTCTCCTCCACCGTTGGCATAGAGAATGGAATGATTTGCGGTGTTAAAGAGAAGCACCCCTTCTGACATCTGCTCGAGCATTCTAGCCTGCAAGCGTATGTCTTCCTCCATGGTCTCCTGATGGTTTATGCGCTGATGACTGTAGCGCTCAGGAATGCACGGGGCTATCGCACCAAAGCTTTTAATTATGGGAAAGGTGCCATCTGAACGGCAACGGGCAAGATAGGTATTTACCTGGGCATGATGTGTCACAGGACACATGTGCACTTCACCTTGAGGACCTTTTAGGCTGATAGTTTCCAACGCCTCAATCAAGGCCTCAGACTCAAGACTGCCCGCCTTGTTAGCTGCTTGAGCAAATGCCTTGACACAAAGGAAGGTGCTCTCACCAAAATTGGTCACAATTCCATTACCCCAAGGCCAAATACCACTCACCTCAGGTAAAGCCACTAACCGTTTGAGATAATCTTTGTTTTCCGGACTATCAACGGTCATAAAATAGGTATTGCTGGAATAAAAGCCATCCCGCACTTCCGGCGGCAGTTTGCTGGCCATCATTTCATCGTAGTGCCCCATCACCACCGCCATCTGGCTTTTTAAGCCTTTTTCAGTAAAACTGGTCAGTAGTTGCACCTGGTCTGCCCCGGCAAAATAGGGAACGAAGACATCAGGGGCCGCTCGGGCGACGTTCTCCAATAATCGTTCAATCTCTTCGGGAGACACGCCGATAGGACAATACTCCTCGCCGACGATCTCACCGTTGGCACGTAATAGAGCACGTTTCGCTGCATCAATGGAGCCGCGCGGCCACTCGTAATTGTTACCGGCGAAGAACATCCGTGGCCCATATTTATTCCGCATGTACGGGATCATCTGATCGATTTGCTGATTGGGAAGGGCGGCAAAATGGAAGAAATAACGGCTGAGGATGCTGCCTTCATAAAAGGAAAAATTAAGATACGGAATTTTGAGCGGTTCTGCCACCCGGTAGGCCACAGCAATGCGTGCATTGGAGAGGAGATTTCCAATAATGGCAACGCATCGATGCTTCCTCACCAAGGTTTTGGCAGCAGTCACCGCACTTTCAGGAAGACTCCCGTCATCTTCAATGACAAGTTCCAGCGGACGCCCTAGCACGCCACCGTTCTCATTCACCTCTTGGCAGGCAATTTGTGCAGCCCAACTTATTTCAGAGCCGTACATATTTACCAAACCACTCAGAGGAGGTAAAAGTCCCAACCTGACAGGTTCTTCAAACATCATTCAAGGTCTCCAAGATACGTTATAACTAGCTCGAGCTAACCGACATCTTCCCATAGGGATGCAACATGTAGGTGATATCGGTGAGGTGATGGGTGAGGTGTATCAAGTCTGGATAACTACAGTTTATGCCAGCATTTTTTTCCGGAAGACTACTTCCCGAAAGAAACTCACCAGTCGCTGCCGACGTCCCAGCATCTTCACCTGCTCGGGTATCAGATTGGAAAGAGCGATCTTCATCACCGCCATCTTGTATTCCACATGAGTGGCAAACCGGTTATCCAGATACCAGGCATAGTTAAGCCCCATGAGCATTCCCGGAGGAGTAAAGCCCTCATCTCCATTGATCAGTCGACTAAAATGGCCAGTATCGTTAGACGCCGGCAGCATCCGCGACAGCTCCAGATAGCAGCGCAGCTCCTCATCACTGAACCAGCAGCTTCGCTGCGTGGCCGGACGCAGATACAGATGATACACCTTGCCTAGCAAGACATCGTCAATCAACAGAGGCTGCATTTCCTTATGAAGGGCATAATTCCCTAACAGAGACTGGCCCAGGGCCACCAGAAAAGCTACCTCAAAAGTCTTCTCCTGCACCAGCTGATCCTGTCTGATCTTGATCAGACCATCTTCTGGATCATAAAAAGAAAAAACGCTGTCCCATTTCTGACTGCGCCGCCACAGCTCTTGATCAACACAGACTATCCCCCGCACATAATCAAGATGAGCCAGGGGAATATCCCGATGACGCCAGAGGATATTTTGCACCATTCGCCGGATTCTATCACTCAGCTCTAAAGCTGCTGAACAGGGACGTCCAGGTGTTGCTTGCTCCCCGGAAGGATCAAGAGCAATGGTCAAGCCTTCAGAGATCTCAAGGGACAACAGTGCCATTCGCTGCTCTATCAGCCGATAGCGAGTAAGAGGGCGTTCTGCTGATATTCCAGGATCCAAAGCCGCTCTACCCATTGAGGCCTTCGTGGGAGAAACATCCTTTTCAAGGGGCTTAAAATGATCAGAAACAGCCCATAAGGTCTTGATGACTTTGGCCAGATGGATAGGCCCATGTTGAATGAATCCGTGCTCGGCCAGTGCCGTCTTGGAAAAAATGCCACACTCGATGGGGATAAAACCCTGAGCTTTGACCTGGTCCCGATCAAGATAGATGGGAATTTTGCCTTCCACTGCATAACTCTGGAGTACAGAAGCAGGCACATCTTTGAGCGACAGACAGAGCACCTGATCGAAAAGCCCTTTTGTCCCCCCGGGGATATTACGATCATAGGCCCTGAGCAGATCTGAGACATGAAACTTGCGCTCGACATCCCCTATGCTTCGATCCGTCTCTCCTGCCTGTACCCAGAGATTAGAGACCAGAATTTTTAATGCCGTGGTATTATCACGAACCGCCTGGGCAAGGCCTGGAACCTGAAATATGGGAATCAATGAGCTGTAGAGACTCCCTGGCGCCATGACCAGGATATCTGCCTGAGCAACCACATCCAGAACCTCAGAATACACATGAGGTTTTGAGCAGAACTCAACAAAAACACGTTCAACTGGGTAGCCACGCTGGGCATATCCTGATTTGTATTCCCCGGCGACCAACACCCCGTTACTGTAAAGCACACTTAACTGGGCCTGAGTGGATGTACAGGGCAGAACAGCCCGCTCCTCCGCGCCAAGCATTGCGGTCAGAGTCGCCAATCCGCGGGCCAAAGGGACCGCCAGCAGATCATGGCTGACCACGAGTTCAGCATTAGTGATTTCCGGCGGAATTTCGGCATAGATAGCGGCCGCCAGAATAAGATTGCCCAGACAGTGCGGCCGGGACAGGGTAGGCTCAAGACGGGGATCGGAAAACAAATGATCGATCAATCCTGCCAGCACTTCTCCCATGGGTGCCGGCAGACAGGCAAGATCAACACCTGCCTGGGTCACAAGCATGGCAGCGGAATCAGGCCTCTGTTCGAACCGATGATTAAAGAGCAATGACAACAGCGAGACTACCTCCACGGACCGGGTCAAGGTCAGGCCATAAAGGGACTGGAGCCGGGCGGACTGGATGGAGGAAAGAAGGACATGGCGAAGGTCGCCAAGGGCGATAAGGGGCAGGTCTTTCTGCAATTCGCCGGTGGAACCGCCATCGTCTGTCACGCAGACAATCGAGCGGGTATGGGGAAAAAGTTCTTTCAGGCCGACAAAAGGCTTACGGGCCCAGGTGGCACTGCGACTGTCGCCGCCAATAAGATTGGAGAGCCCTGTGCCGCCGCCAAAGACCACAATCCGGACGCCCTCAACCACCTTATCTTCTAGGGCTGCGCGTAGATGCTGAAACTGACTTGCAGTCTCAGCATCAAGAGACGCCGGCTCTCCATAGAGAACCAGCTCCACCAGCTTTTCACGTAGATCATTATGGGGGAGCAAGTCAAACGCCGACAACTGTCTGGCCATCAGTTGCTCCAGAGCACGCCCTAATGCGTCCTGCTCCCCATGGTCTAATGAATGCCCTTCAGATAATTGAGACACGGAAACTAAATTCCTGTCGCTTCCATCTGTTTCTGCACTGCGGCCACCGACAGGGCCATGGCAGCCTTCTCATCACTGGTCAGTTCAAACTCCAGGATTCTTTCAACGCCGCCAGCACCAATCACCACCGGCACCCCGAGAAAGTAGCCGTTTATGCCAAACTCACCTTCCAGATAGGCCGCACAAGGCAGCACACGTTGAGAGTCTGTGAGCACGGCCTCGGCCATCTCCACCGCTGCCAGCCCGGGAGTATAAAAGGCGGAACCTGTTTTCAAGTGATTAACGATTTCAATTCCACCCTTCTGAGTCCGGTCGACAATCTGAGCAATTTTTTCAGCAGATAGGAGATCGGTGATGGGAACACCTGCCACATTGGCCAGGCGAACGAGGGGCATCATGTTATCACCATGGATTCCCATGACCAGGGCATTGACATCACGGGGAGCAACACCGATAGCCTCGGCCAGAAACGTGCGGTACCGGGCGGAATCAAGCACCCCGGCCATACCGATCACTTTCTGTTTAGGATGGCCGGTCACCTTGAAGGCAGTGTGCACCATGGCGTCAATGGGGTTGGTGACCACGATCAGCACACAATCCGGTGAATGTTTAACCGCCTCTTCGGCACATGCCTTGACGATAGAGACATTGATGGCAAGCAAATCATCACGGGACATCCCAGGCTTACGGGCAAGGCCCGCGGCAATGATCACCACGTCAGAGTTGGCCGTATCCTTGTAATCATTGCTCCCGGTCACCCGGTAATTGAACCCTTCAACCGGTCCGCATTGCAGCAGGTCCAAGGCCTTGCCTTGAGGAATGCCCTCCGCCACATCCAGAAGCACCACATCGCCAAGATTTTTTGCCGCCGCCCAGTGCGCTGCGGTTGCTCCAACATTCCCTGCCCCGATAATTGTAATCTTCTTTCTCATTTTTTCTTCCTTATTTGTTGATATTTCGTATTTTTACCAAAAAAATGTTTTATGTTTTTAACAGTCAAAATCTATTTTAACTGTAATAATGTAAACTAAACTTACTCTATACTATCCTTATTTGTCTTACTTTGATTCAATCGTCAATATTTCTCTTGCGGAGTTCATAGTAGACAACCAATAATAAAATAACCGGAGCACCAAATCCAAGAAGAAATGGAGCAAACCTTATTCCACGATCAAACCAGCTTAGATCCTCAGACATAAGCTTCCAAATTTTGAAAGAAATGGGCAAGACGATAAAAAGAAGTGCTGGCAAAAGAAACCAGAATGAGTTTTTACCACCAGACCTGGCAGAGAGCGCCGAAAAAAAAGAAACTGCCATAACAACAACAGCAGAACCTGCCCCCCACGCCATACCAAAAAAATTTGCCACTAAGGTGCCGACCTGAAAAACAAGGAGCATAATAATGACTGTGGCGACAAGATATTTAAGTGTTTTATTAGACATTCATATCTCCAGAGTTGTGCCTGGTGAAAATTTCAGACCACATTGACATACCTGTTGCTATTTACGTTATCAGCTTCTACCTTGCAACTTTTGGAGATACTCTTCCACCCTGAGCAGGTCTTCAGGGGTATCCACCTCTATGGAATCATGATCAGTCAAGACAACTTTAATCCTGTACCCATACTCAAGAGCCCGCAGTTGTTCAAGTTTCTCAAAACGCTCCCATTCTCCTTCCGGTAAGGCGACAAAGGTCAACAGAAATCCTTTACGATAGGCGTAAAACCCAAGATGTTTATAATAGGTCGGAGAAACCATTTCCTCGGGATTGCGCTGAAACGGGATTGGAGCACGAGAAAAATAAAGGGCATTATGATTATGATCAAAGACGGTTTTCACATGATTCGGATCGTTGATCTCTTCCGGCCTGATAATCTTATAGATCAGCGTTGACATGGGCAGGGCTGGATCGTCAAGGAGTGGTTGAGCCACCTGGGAGACCACTTCCGGGTCAAAGAGCGGCTGATCTCCCTGGATATTGACCACCACATCATGCTCGGAAATATCGAGCAGTTCTGCAGCTTCGGCCAGACGATCAGATCCTGAGACATGATCATTCCTGGTCAGGACATACTCACCGCCAAAAGAGTTAACGCACTCACCGATCCGCATGTCATCAGTGGCAACCACAACCCGACTGAGGATTCCAACCTGCCGCGCCCGCTCAACCACATGCTGGATCATCGGTTTTCCGGCAATCAGGGCCAGAGGCTTCCCCTCAAAACGATTGGATAGATAGCGGGCAGGGATAATGGCCACAACTGCTGGTGTATGATTTTTTACAGGTTCCATATCTTTAATTGGTGTATATTTTAGAAAATAGTTTAACTACGGAAATTTCATCTTCATACTTCAAAATACCCATGACTGACCACTCTTATTCAACCGACACGGCCTTTTTTCTGACTGTGACCGGAGTCCCGGAAGATGATAAAACACTCCAGCTCAAGGCACAAGCCCTGGCAGAATCCCTCTATCCAGACGGTAAGCCCTTTAGACAGGGCGGCACAGCCGTCAGCAACGATCAGTTTCTACTGGTCTATACCGCAAAGGGTCTGGAGCTGCAAACCCTCAACCCCGAGACAAAGCGCT
>JAQVER010000031.1 GCA_028697885.1 Desulfocapsaceae bacterium | reverse complement strand
CAGCTGTTGGCTGGGCGGCTCAGCTCTGTTCACCTTTGTCCTGACCCCGACTCTCTTCAAATCGTATCCCCGCGATATGGCCGGCAGCATCGTCGGCGCCCTCTTTCCCGGTTATTTCCAATGGGGGCTCGCCTGTGGGGCCGTGGGGCTCACAGGCCTGCTGCTCGGCAAAAGCCACCGCAAAATCGCCTCGGGGCTTATTCTTACTATCATGCTCAGCATTACCGCCACTCAAGCTTTTATCATCGAACCTCGCGCTGCCGAGCTAAAAAGACAAATCCCTTCTTTCGAAACAACCCGGCCCGACCATCCGCTGCGCATTCAGTTCAGAAAATTACATGGCGTCTCAGCAGTCGGAAATCTTGCAGTCATTGGTGCCGGGGTAGTTCTGGTAATCCTTTCTTTCCCGTCAGCCCAAAAGAAAGCAGATGCCCCTTTGGCTTAATGACACTGAGTTCATCACATCATATTTTCCAACATGGTTACCAGCAACACCACTCTTGCTGGTAACCATCAACCTGAAGACATGCAAGTAATCACTACCCATATCAATGCCGACTTTGACGGCTTGGCCTCTATGATCGCCGCCCAGAAGATCTACCCTGATGCGGTGATGGTCTTCTCCGGGTCCCAGGAAAAGAACCTGCGCGACTTCATCAATGAAAATCTGCAAGATCGTTATGAATTTACCAAGATAAAACAGATCGAGCTGAAAGCAGTCACGAAGCTCATCGTGGTGGACACCCGAAACACCAAACGAATCGGCGCTTTTGCCATCTGCCTCGACAACCCTAACATCTCAGTGCACCTCTTTGACCATCACCCGAACAGTCCTGAGGATATGAAAGGTGACCTGGAGCTGGTCAAAGAAGTGGGCTCAACCACCACTCTCTTCACCCAGCTCTTCCAGGAACGGCAAGTATCTATCTCGGCCTCAGAGGCAACCATATTTGGCCTTGGCATCTACGAAGACACCGGCTCGCTCACGCACCTGACCACAAGGCCTGCCGATCTGCAGGCTGCTGCCTGGCTCCTTGAGCAAGGGGCTCAATTGGATATCATTTCGCAGTTTATCACCTATGACCTCACCGCCCACCAGGTTGAACTGCTGCACAAACTGATGGAGACCGCACACAGTTACACCATCCAGGGGATAGAAATCGTAGTGATCACCTTGACTCTCCAAGACTATTTCGATGATTTTGCCTTGATTGTCCGTCGCTTCATGGTCATGGAGAATCTGGATGCCATCTTCGCACTCGTCTCCATGGCCGGACGCATCTACCTGATTGGCAGAAGCCGCATCACGGAAGTCAATACTGGAATAGTCGCGAAGGATTTTGGCGGGGGAGGCCATGCCACCGCGGCCTCAGCCACAATCCATGACATGACCCTGATAGAAGCTCAGGACAAGCTGATCCGCATCCTGCACCGGCACATCCGCCCCCAGGCCATTGCGAAAGAGATGTTGTCTCAACCCGTCATCAGCGTACCGGCAGAAACCAACATCAATCAGGCTCACAATCTACTCACCAGATACAACATCACGACGCTGCCGGTGATGATTGAGACCAACCAAACTCAACCCCATAACCCAGCCTCACAGGTTATAGGGATCATCACCCGTCGAGTTATAGAAAAAGCCATCCATCACGCACTCGGCCACCTGCCGGTGAGCGAATATATGACCGGCGACATTAAAACTCTTCCCTTAAATGCCACGCTTTCCGACATTGAAGAACTGATTATTGAACGCAGGCAGCGTCTGATTCCTATTGTTCATAACGGACAACTCGCAGGAGTGATAACCCGAACCGATCTGCTAAACATGCTGGTCAACGATCCGGCCCACCTGCCGAGAAATCTCCTGCACGAAAGCGACCAACAACTCCAGGAACGAACCAGGAATTTGAGTGCCCTGATCGCTGAAACCCTGAACAAAGAGCTCATTGTCCTTCTGCAGACCATTGGTGAAGTGGCCGAATCACTTGAGTTCAAGGCCTTTGCTGTCGGCGGTTTCGTTCGTGACCTGCTCTTACAGAACAAAAACATGGATCTCGACATTGTTGTTGAAGGGGATGGTATTATCTTTGCGAAGAAACTGGCCCAGAGACTTCAAGGCCAAGTCAAGGCCCATGAACGATTTATAACCGCGATGATCCTGTTGCCGAGCGGTTTTAAGATCGACGTGGCCACAGCCAGGCTCGAATATTATGACTATCCAGCGGCCCTACCCACGGTTGAACTCTCTTCCATCAAGCTTGACTTGTACCGCCGCGATTTCACTATCAATGCCATGGCCATCCAGCTCAACCCCGCCCATTTCGGCACCCTTATCGATTTTTTCAACTGCCAGAGCGACTTGAGAGAAAAGACCATAAGGGTCCTGCACAACCTCAGCTTCGTAGAAGACCCCACCCGAATTTTCCGGGCCATCCGTTTTGAAAAACGCATGGATTTCAAAATTGACACGCACACCAGCCGCCTGATCCAGAGCGCCGTCAAGATGAAGCTCTTTGGCAAAGCCACTGACCCGCGTTTTTTCATCGAGCTTCAGCTTATCTTTTCCGAAGAAAACCCACTGCCTGCCATCAATCGCCTGGCAGAGTTCAAACTCTTCCAGTTCTTATGGCCAGACCTGAAGCCCCACTTGAAGATTGACCGTCGCTTCAACCATATCCTGACCCAGACCCAGCAGGCCCTCTCCTGGTTTCATCTGCTCTATCTTGATGAACCATGCCCCGCCTGGCAGGTATATCTGCTGGCCATCATGGGTCGCTCAAAGAGTGCCGAACTCTCTGCCTTTTGTCAGCGTTTCCAACTCCCACCCAAGACCAGAGACTTTCTTGTCCAACA
Source organism: Desulfocapsaceae bacterium (assembly GCA_028697885.1). Lineage (GTDB taxonomy): Bacteria > Desulfobacterota > Desulfobulbia > Desulfobulbales > Desulfocapsaceae > UBA2270. Next base: position 36,917 of record JAQVER010000031.1, on the reverse strand, counting down.
GAAGCTCACCGCCGACAAGATCTCCCATACCCTCTACCGACGATCTACCATAGGCAGGTCTGAGCTCTACTGGCTACTGAAAGAACTTTCCAACGTTGGATTGCTTTACCTCATGGCCATTGCCAGAAAAAATGAGATAAAAAAAGGTGTTTCTCTTTATGTAACCGAACTGCGGAAGACAAAACCCCAGATAGCAGGCAGGGATCTTAAGGCCATGGGTTATTCTCCCGGCCCACGATTCAAGACGATACTGAACGAACTGCTAACCGCCCACCTTGACGGAATAGTCCAGACCAGGCAAGAGGAGGAGACCTTCATTCTGCACCATTTTCCGTTGAATGAGAAGCCTCCCGCATCCTAACAAGCCAACCGTACAATAATCACAAATGACAGAAGCTGCTTAAAAGAGCTAGCTCCTGAATGTTTCAGCAAACACGGCCATTCCGCCCACCCTTAAGCAGTTAACTTCCTGGCGATCCTGGCAACATGTTCACCCTGAAAACGGGCTCCTGCCAGCTCATTTTCACTGGGAGAGCGGCTGCCATCAGCACCGGCAATGGTTGAGGCACCATACGGGGAACAACCGCTGATCTCACTGGTGTTCATCTGCCCCTGAAACGCATAGGGAAGCCCAACTACCACCATCCCCTGATGGAGTAAAGTAACGTGGAAACTGAGGATTGTGGATTCCTGACCACCATGCTGGGTATTAGTACTGGTGATAACACTGCCAGCCTTGCCCACCAGCGCCCCTTTCATCCACAACTGTCCCGTACTGTCTAAAAACTGGCGCATCTGCCCGCACATATTGCCAAAGCGAGTGGGAGTGCCGAAGATAATGGCATCCGCTTCCCCTAGTTCATCCACCGTGCAGACCGGGATCTGCTTCTGCAAATCCTGGGCTGCAACTGCGCCCATTTTCTCAAGCACATCACGAGGAAGCGTTTCCGGCACCCGCCGAAACACGACCTCAGCACCCTCTACTGACCGCACTCCTTCTGCCGCAGCCTCTACCATTTTGTAAATATGGCCATACATAGAATAATAAACAATCAGTATCTTCATAATTATCCACCCTTACTTATAGCCTGAATTGAATCTCAACTGCCTGGCCTCTATAAATACTGAATCACAACAACCTGATGAAAGCAACTCAACAAACCCGTTAAAAATCAATTCAAGAACACTCCTTATCGACATCAACAAAACCTGTACCCATACACATTGCACATGGTTGTTCCGGAGAGCACTGACACTCTTCCCAGTCATCACCGTTCTGGGTGCCACGCCACTCCGCATCACACTCACAAGTACCTGCAACAACTTTCTTTCCCTGACATACAGGACAAATTTTCTTGTTCTCTTGGCTCATATGGTCACTCCTCCTTAAAAAATTCATATTACCCCTATAAGAATGCAAGATAAACCCTGATAGAGGAGTAATGGCCCACTCCGACCAGATACTTTCTGCCCATCTACTCAAGCAAACTCACCTTATATGACCAAAAAATTCCTTAGAAAGTAGGCATCGGCATCTTTCCCCATTTGTTTCTTTCTGAGGTCCGAATCACAGAAATCACTTTATGGGTTGTGGCATCCAGATCAATTAATAACACTGGCACTCGTTGAAGGCCCATGGCAAAGACTTCTTGAGGTGGCACCAAACGGTTTTGCGAATCAGTGACCTTGACGAAAACAAGACGTTCAACATCATAGTTTGTAGGAACTGACCCCAAGGTGCTGACAAAGTTATAAAAAATCCTGAAGAACTTTCTCAGTCCGCCTTTAAACTTATGCTGATGCCATTCAAGGATTTCTGGAAATCGTTCAATCATATTGTCAGAGAATCGTCGATCCTCATCCGTCACCAGGGCATTGAGAAAAAAATCTCCAGGCATGACATAGACCAGATTTGCTCCTTTCTGAGTTACAACCAGCGAATCCACTTCTTTAACAATACGCGCTTTACGATACAGTTCCCTTATCTCTTCTGGTGGTCGGGGAAAGACAGATACCAGGGCAAGCCCTTTCTCATAAACAGGATAAATATGGTTGATTGTATACATCCTGATACCCATGGCCAACAGCATCGCTCCGGCAAGAGTCACAAGATACAAAGTCACAAGACCAAGCCATCTGGGTGTAATCCAACCAAAGAGCAGACTGTATATCTTTCCACCGGGTTCACCAGGCAGAAACATGGGAGTTTGAGCCATATAAGATTCATAGGCAGCGGGTTGTTCAATCTGCATGCGCCACTCTTCGTTTCGGGCCAGGAAATAGTAGACAAACAACATGGTAATATACATGAAAACAATGATGAACCGCGGCCAATAGAGCATGAGCCCAAAGCCGGATATGGCGAGGAACAGATATTGCGGATGTCTGATCTTTGAATAAAAACTGATGTGCACGACACCCTTCTTCGTAAACCTCCCCCAGTAAAGGGGGATAGCCGCACTCAAAAAAAGAATCAGACCGATGACCAGAAGGACCTGCAGATAGGAGATAAAAAGGATGAGGGGATCATCGAGGAAGACCATATGGGGGAGAAAGAACTCGGTAGTCCACCTGGTCAGTTGAAACGATGCTAGAAAGTTGAGGATTGGCCCATATACGGCATAAAAATACAGGGCAAAGGGGGAAATCATAATGATGATTTCAATGGCGATCAGAAGATATGCAAGACTTGTTGCTGCCAAAAGCCATTGAGGACTTCTTGTACGCACCATACATTTCTCCTTGAGAGACAAGAGAATTTTGATTCCTCACTGTGCCAGCCGGACATATACGACAACAGCCAGCAACAACTGACCTGACTTTATTCTCCCTCGAAACTGTTACATAAAAAATTTTCCAGCCTTGCCCCTTTCGTTACTACGCTTTCCCCTTTAATTTTAACTCGATGAGTTGGAGATCTTTCCAGGTTTCAGATTTCATCTCCGCAGCCTGGAGCAGGTAAGAAGGATGATAAGTTGGCATAAGCGGGATCTGTCTCCCGTCAAGCGCCGTGTACGCATGAAAACGTCCTCGTAATTGAGACAGGGACTGCGGCTGGTCAAGAAGTGCCCTGGTGGCAATAATTCCCATAGAGCAGATCACCTCAGGCTTAATCACGGCTATCTGACGTCTTAGTGAAGATAGACAGCAATGAATATTGGTAGCCACTGGCTGACAGGAGACGGGCAGCCCGCATTTCAGAATATTGGTGACAAAAACATCAGCAGGGACAAGATGGATCGCCTCCAGCATCCGGGACAGCATCTTGTCCTCCTCCAAACCGAATATCGTTCCGGGAGGAAGCGCCGGATGTTCAGGGACTGTCAGCCAACCGCCGACCACAAGGAGTCTGGCCTGTGCCCCCCCTTTTCCTGGTACTGGGAGAACACGTTTAGCGTGCAACTCACAGTGACTACATCCATCAATTTCTGCGGTAATATCCTGAAGTGTTTCTAAAACAACAGGTGCAACTTCTCCCTGTTGTAACAACATATTCACCGTAGCGGCAGGGGAATCAAGCTTTCTGCCCAGCAACGGAAAACTCGCGGCATCACCAGGATAGTCTTCAAATCCTATGGTGTGATGATAGACAATTAATGACCGTATTTCATCTATAATTTCATCGTGTTGTATATCCATATGCTTTCTGCCGGCAGGTTTTTTTTCGGTAAGCACAGAACACTTGCTCCAATACAGACATCTATCGCGCGACATTCAGGACAAGTCATTGTAAAAGCAATCGTTCCCTAAAGTGTTATGAATGGCACAAGAAGCCAGTCAATCTTCACTCCCCAATGGCATGTTCCCTGGAAGTATCCACTTCTGAAAGAAGCAACACAAGCCCAGGCAAGGCAATTAAAGATGCCCCTCCAATCCTTAGCCATGACAACGAAATGATTAAAAAAAGAAGGATTATTTCGCCACTACTCCAAAAGGCCTTGACAAAATCCATAAAAGACAGATTATATTTATCGCTTAATAAAAAATAGCTTTAAGGGATATAATCCTTCTTTTCTTGTATCATTAAAAAGTTACAAAAGGAACCAAAATGCCTATCTACGAATTCAAGTGCGACGACTGTAAGCAGACCTTTGAGAGTCTGGTACTCATTGCCTCCGCTATTGACACCATTCGATGCAAACACTGCAACAGTAAAAACATTAAAAAAATAATCTCTGCCACCAGCAGCCAACCGACCAAAGGAACATCCATTCCTGCAGGCGCTCTCTCCGGCTGTTCTTCCCGTTCTGGATTCTCCTGAGCATAGCCCCCTTAAGGGATCCGTGTGATCCCTACCCAGAATTTGCAGAGGGAGTAGTACGCTCCATTAAATTTCCAAATTATTTTTTCTGTTTCTGCCCCTTAGGTGAAAAGTCAAAGACCATTTCATCTTTTTTTAATAAACCTCGTTGTTCTCTTGCCACTTCCTCCAGAAAATGGACATCGGAGTTCAAACGCTTAATCTCTTCACGCAAAGCAGTATTCTTTTCCATCAACTCCTGCTTTTCAGCATTCAAAGCGACAACTTGCAACTTCTGCTTTCTCAGAAAATAAAGCCCCTTGCCCGGAGTAAAAAAGATGGCGAAGAGGAGTATAATAAAAAGCAGAAGCGAGATCCGACACAATTTCTTCTGCTGCAGTGGCGATAAAGATGTTTTATAAGTTTTCTTCATGAACATCTCCTCAAACATTGTAATTCATCGTTCAGAACTAACTAAAATGTTAGGATATCGTTTCCTGCCCAATAGAATGGATAGATATGCCATGATTATTACCTAACAGTTGTTCGACAACAGACAACTCAATAACCTTTTTCTCCATTATGCTCTCTCAACCCACCATTTATCTGGTCAGCGCCTGTCTTGTCGGCCTTTGTAGTCGTTATGACGGCAAGATACGGCCCGACAAGGCATGTCTGCAACACTTGCAAAATGGGATCTGGATTCCTTTCTGCCCTGAACAGATGGGTGGCCTTCCTACCCCAAGAACAGCCGCAAACATCATTGAGGGTGATGGCAACGATGTCCTCTCGGGAAAAGCAAGAGTAATAACCCGAGACGGGCTAGACGTAAGCCCACAATTTATCAAGGGGGCAGAACAGGCCCTGCTGCTGGCAAAGAGCCAACAGATAACTTCTATCTGTTTAAAGAGTAACAGCCCTTCCTGTGGAATCTCTGGAAAGACAGGGGTTACTGCCGCCCTGCTCAACAAACATGGCTTTCATCTGACAGAATTTTAAAAGTCTAATCCCTGCTGGAGACTCCTACCCTCTTATTTTATCCGCATCAGCAAAAGAATCAAGATACCTGACTCATACAAAAGATAAAGGGGGCCGCCCATGAGCAGCATATTCACGATATCAGGTGTCGGGGTCAGCAGGGCAGCAACGATCGCGATAAGCAGCAATGCGTAACGCCTGTTTTTTTCAAAGAAACTGCGGGGGCAGAGCCCTACTTTGGCCAGAAAGACCATAAAGACAGGAAGTTCAAAGATAGCGCCAAAGCCAAGGAGAAACAGAGTGACAAAATTTACAAAACGACTGATAGAGATAACCGGTCGCAACTGTTCCGAACCAAAGCCAAGGAGAAAATTAATTCCATAGGGCAGGGTCACAAAATAACAAAACAGCGTTCCTGCATAAAAAAGCAGGGTAGTAAAGAGAATAAAAAAGAATAACGGTGCCCCCTCAACCCCAAACGGTTTTCCTATAGCACGCCAAAAAACCGCCATGAGCCAAGGCACCAGTCCATAAATGGCAGAAAAAGCCGCCAGTTTCACATGGGCGAGAAACGGACCAGCCACGCTAAAGAAATAGAGTTTTTCGGCAAGATGGTGCTGAACCACTCGCAGCAGATCAGGAGTAAGGAAAAAGATTACAATCGTTACGGCAAAGACACCTATCCCCAATGCCCGCAGAGATTTGCGCAATTCACCAATAAAAATCACTGCTTTATTCTGCAGTTCCATAAAGAGATCGGTTCAGGTCGACAGATAAAGGTTGAAGAACAAAGGATAACAAGGGCACCTTGAAATATGAAAAACCTTTATTCAAAGCTCAAGGTGCTCAGCACATACCACAGCAGATTTCTAAGATTCTTTTACCTGCCGATCTGTTTCACCCTTATGAAAGATGATCTCATGATCCGCCGGTTTCAAGGCAGGATCAGCGATGATATCCACTGAAATCTTGTGCCTGTTTTCCAGATCGATCAATTCATGCCGTTTATTATTTAGAAGATAATGGGCGACATCAAGGGGAAAACGACACTCTACCCGGCCAACCATCTTACGGCTGGCACCGGTCTGCATTCGGCGCAGATAAAAGAGGGCCAGGGTCTCCACTGAACGTACCACACCACGTCCTATGCAATGCGGGCAGACCTGATAATTGAGGGCCTCAACAGGAGCGCCAAGTTTCTGCCGGGAGATCTGCATCAAGCCAAATTTAGAGATCCGGCTGATATCCACCTTGGCCTTATCGCGTTTCATGGCCACCTTGACCTGCTTCTCCACCTCACGTATATTCTTCTGACTCCGCATATCGATGAAATCGACCACGATTAAGCCACCCAAATCCCGAAGCCGCAGCTGGCGGGCAAGCTCTGCTGCCGCCTCCATGTTGGCCTTGAAGATTGAATCTTCAAAATTCTGACCTTTGCCGGTGGATCCAGAATTCACATCAATAGCCACCAGAGCCTCCGTGGGATCAATGACAATTGATCCACCCGATGGCAGAAAGACCTGCGGTTGATAGATCGATTCGATCTGATCTTCCACATTGTACTGATTGAAAATGGGACGGGCACCCTTGTGCAGTCTGACCTTGGTATTTTTTTGTTTGTCCGGCAACATTTCGATGAAATCCCGGACCTTTTCCATGGCGGCCAGATCATCCACGAGGATCTCTCTGATCTCTGGATCGAAATGTTCCCGAAGGAAGCGCAGGACACAATCCTGGTCCTGATAGACAAGACCAACTCCGTCCATGGTCTGCCCTTTCCCTTTGATCTCCCCCCAGAGCTTCAACAGATACTTGACATCCTTGGCCAGAGAAGTTTCAGTCAGATCAAAACTGGCGGTGCGCACGATCCAGCCAATTCCTTCGGGGATCTCCAGGCTGTCCATAATCTCGCGCAACTGCGAACGTCGCTCTTCACCAGTAATTTTCCTTGAGATCCCGGCAGAATCCGAACCGGGCATCAGCACCACGCAGCGTCCCGGCAGTGAAAGATACGTGGTCATATTGGCGCCTTTATTCCCCACCTCTTCTTTCACGACCTGCACCAGCATCTCCTGACCTCGCTCCAGCACCTCATTGATATTCAGATTTTTCCACTGATGCTGTTCAATCAATTTCAGGGTTTTCTCACTGAGATCTTGTCGATAATACTCTGGATGGATTTCACTGAAGGGCAGGAAGCCGTTCTTCTCAGTCCCATAATCAATAAAAGCAGCCTGCAGGTTCGACTCTACCGCCACAATCCTGGCCTTGTAGATATTGCTTTTCGTATGCTCTTTGGCAACAGTTGAGACATGAAGAGATTCCAGTCGACCATCTTCCAGCAGGGCGATTCGGCATTCTTCCGGTTCCTCCGCATTGATTAACAACCTGCTGATCGTGCCCTTGACCACCTTTTCATCTTCGACATCAGGGACCTCATCATTTTCTTCGTCCTGAATGTCAATATTCTCCTGGACGGGTTTTCTCCGCCCCCGTGACCGGGAAGGACGCTTCGCCTTTTCAACGACCTGATCGGGACTTGCTGTTTTTTCTGCAACCACTTCCGACAGCTCTTGCCCTGGAGATCTTTCCTCGTCCTGAATGTCAATATTTCCCGGGGCCGGCTTTCTCCTCCCCCGCGACCGGGAAGGTCGCTTCACCTTTTCAACAACCTGGTCAGGACTTGCTGGTTGCTCTACAACCGTTTCCAGATGTTCTGGCAGCTCAGACACGCCACTGGCAGCTATTCCCTCAGCAACAATCTCTCCAGCCAGGGAAACTGCTTCTGACTTTTTCCTCCTCGGCCGGGCAGGTCGCCTGCCATTCTTGTTCGGTTGCGGATTTATCTCTGCGACGGCCTCTTCTCCTTGCGCTTCAGTCTGGCCAGCAGCTCCTTTTTCTCCTTCCGGGGATAATTTCTCTCCAGCCTGCGATACAAGGCCAGGAGCAATCACCTCAGGGGTAAGCTCTGTTTTTTTCTTCCTCGGTCGAGCAGGTCTTCTGGGCGCTTTTTTGGCTGGCGCAGTGGCCTCTGGTGCCACCCCAGAAACCGGTGCCTGCTCTCTACCTCCAGACTCTTGTCTTGCCTCATCGGCAACAGAGCTCTTCCACCAGGCTCCTGTTGTTGCCCTAACCTTTTTTTCGCCCTGCTCTGGTGAAGCTTCACTCTCAGGACTTATTTTCTTCTCAGTCATTCTCACTTTCCTTGACCCAAGCACCGTGTTTCCTTGGACGGACAACATGATACTGGATACTTCATGACACCCTGCAAGCCAATTTCCATTGCAGGCTATCGTAAATAAATAGACGCCACTACCTTACAAGCCGACGCCTTCCATGGAATGGGATCCCTTTACGCGGCATCCACCCCATCAACATTCCTCAATACGTATTCAGGACACCATGAAAAATTCAACATCCCGTTCCAGTGAACATAAGGACATCTTTTCATAGTTTCCTTCAGATAGTTACCTGCTGATAAAATTCTTTATCATTATAAATTTTCTTCTCAATCCTGCCGGCAACAACCAGCATCTGCACACATGCTTTCGTCATCGCCAAGTCCTGCACATGCAGGGCCTTATCAATCTCTTCAATGGGGCAGGGCCGGCGCTGCAGCAAAGCCGCGATGTCCTCAACGAGCGTCGCCTGCAACTGCTTTCCCTGCCCAATTTCTTTTTTGTCAATAGCCTGAAAGTCAACCAGGATATCCACACGACCATCATAACCATCAGCAAGCATTGATGCAGCCTGTTCCATCACTTCTCGGGTCACAGGCCGAGCACGGCCATCCATCGGTGGTCTGGCCACTGTATTCAACTGAATCCGTGCCGGATGTATCTTCTGCACTGCCTGTTGCAAGGCCACAAGATCCTCAAGGCTGTCATTCATATCTCGGACCAACAGGATCTCAAGCCAGACTTCTCCCCGAAATTCACGACTGAAGAGGGCCAAGCCTTCAATCACCTGATCAAGGTTCACTGCAGACGCTGGTTGGTTCACCCGATCAAAACTCTCCTGCCTGGCCGCATCAAGGGAAGGAATCACAATATCGGCAGCTGACAGCTCAGCACGGACTTGAGGATCAAAGAAAAGTGTCCCGTTGGTGAGAACAGCGACTGGCTTATCCGTCTTTTCTTTCAAATAGGCAATAATTTTACCTAAACCGGTATGCAATGTCGGCTCACCCATCGCAGTCAGGGTAAACACATCAATGCGCCGCTCAGATTCCCCTTTAGCCAGGACCTGATCAATCTCTTTCAAGATTTCTTCTGTGGGAACGTATTCTTTACGTTCACAGGTCAGGTCAGTGGTTGGACCGACTTCACAATAAACACAGTTGAGGCTACAGATTTTTGGAGGAAGCAGATCAATGCCCAATGAATGGCCAAGGCGCCTGGAGTAGACCGGGCCAAAAAGATATTTCATCGATTCATAACACTAAATGCCTTACGGCAGAAAAAGACTATTTTTCTTCAACAGCAATCACAATACACATTATTCGAAAAATAAAACAATCCCCACGCATTATCAAGGTAAATCGTCAGCGGTAACTCTTCAGTGTCCAGCGGCCACTAAATTAGTATTATATTTTCACATATTCCTTTACATTCTCTAACCAACCGTTGCAACCGTCCAGCATAATCAATAGAATTCATCATGTCCCTCATGAATAAGATTTTACCTTTAGCACCATTTTTTTCTAAGCATCTTGTGCACGATATCGTAGTTATACGAATACCGTGCACAAGATGCAGGCATGTTTTCAGAACTCAGAAACGAATTTTTAAAAACCATTCAAGAACGAATTCTACCCCTTCACTAGGCCGACACCAGGTAGAAAATAACCTTGAGATGACAAGTCACTATCTGCCTCCGCCCCAAGCTTCAATCGGCCACCACATTGTCCATACGATCCTGTCGAAGAATTTTCAGATCACACCCCTCAATAACCACACGCAACAGAGAGCCACATTAAGACAAGATGTTTCTTGCGTCTCAGAATTCTACTGGCAAAACACGCAACTTTCAAAAACATGTCATATCAAGTAACAATAACACACTTTTAGACACGAATAACTTGAAACATTCAACCTGATTAAGTAAAGTCTTTCTACATAGATCTATTTTTATAATTATTCAAATTGCTCAATTAATAATTTTAAAGAGTTCCGTCCCGAAAAGACTTTTTATCTCTAACTACCTGAACAAAGTGCATCTCTGACAGACAATCCGCTTCTGACAGCTATTAACAGTCAGTCAGACCGGTTTGAAGTCCCATAAAATATTTGCTATTCATTTCCGCAAAGGAGTTCACTGTGACAAAGTTCTACCACTCCCGTCTCTGCCATCTGCTCTGCTTGACCTCTTTGACAGCCCTGTCACTCCCAACCTGCAATGGCCTTGCCGAAACTGTCACTACTGAGGAGTGGCAAATTGCTGCGGACAAAATCACCCGCTACGAAGACCCTCGATCCATTATTGCTGAGGGTAATGTGGTTCTCATTAAAAGGGAGCAGCTACCACCGGAGCTGCCAAAGAACCAGCAGAGAAATAAGCAATGGGCAGAACTTCTGGAAGAGACGCCCCCTGCCCCGGAAGCAACCACAGGACAAGCATTAGAGACACATACAACACCTCGCTATGAGACCAAAGTTACTATCCAGGCTGACTGGATTGCCTATGACGTAGATCGAAGTTCTATCAAGGCCCGCGGTCATGTGGCCATCAAGGGCGCTGACGATGAAATCAAGGCTGAAGAGGGAGTGGTCGACCTTAACAAGGAAACCGGGACATTTACCGATGCCACCATCCTGCGTAAATCCTTGGACCTGCACCTGGAAGGAAAGACTATTGAGAAGACAGGATTCAACACCTATCATATCGAAAACGGCTGGGTCATCACCTGCAAACTGGAAAACAATGAAGCTCCACCCTGGAGCTTTGCCAGCACCGATACCACCATCACCGAAGGTGGTTACGCCGTTATGAGAAATGCCACTTTTCGGGTAAAAGATGTTCCAATACTTTACACGCCCTGGATGATTCTGCCTGCCAAGAATAAGCGCCAGACAGGTCTGATGTTCCCCGAGATCTCCGTCTCCGATCGCAATGGTTTTGGATTTGACCTGCCGCTGTTTGTTAATGTCTCTGACTCCACCGACCTGACCCTCTTTCCTGAATACCACGCGGAGCGAGGCTTCATGCCCGGTATGGAGTTCCGCTATGTTTTGGGAGAAGCACAAAAAGGGACGTTCATGGGCAGCTTTCTCCAAGACAAACTCTCTGTTCCTTCCGAATACGGTCATAATCTGGAAAGAGGTTACACCCACACCAATGAAGACCGATACTGGCTCCGAGGAAAGATTGACCATGATCTTGTTAACGATTTGTACACCCGTATCGACCTTGATGTCGTCTCTGATCGTGACTACCTGACAGAGTTCAACACCGGCTTCACCGGTTTCACTCAAACCGATAATCGCTTTCTGGCCATGTATGGCCGTAATTTCCAAAACAGGACAGAGGATCAGCGCATCAACACTATGAAGGTGCTCAAGACATGGGACTCCATGTCTTTGGAAACTAATTTTTTAGCCATTAACGATGTACGCGCATACGAATCCTCACCGACTCCTCTCTGGAAACTGCCGGGACTGGACTTCACCGGTTCTCTCCCCCTGGCTGAAACCTCTTTTACCGTTGACTGGAATGCGGACTATGTCAATTACTGGCGAAAGGATGGAGTCGGCGGCCATCGCCTCGACCTCTTTCCCCGCCTCAGTACCCCTGTACCTTTAAGCCCTTATCTTGAGTCACGAGCAGAAGTCGGGGTACGGCAGACCTCTTATATGGTTAAGACTTACGGAGACGGAATCTGGGATCAAGACGATAGCCCTAATCGTTCTCTCTTTAACCTGCATGGCGAGGTTGGCACCACCCTGCTTCGGAATTTTGACCTGAATTGGGACGAAGCTGCAAGCTGGGATCATCGGCTTCGCCCCTATGTCCAATATGACTATCTGCCCAAAACCAACCAAGACGACCTCCCCTTATTTGATGAAGTGGACCGCATCACTGACAGCAACGCCATCACCTACGGGGTCAATAATTTCTTTGAACTCTTTACCGATAACACAAGAAACTCAGGCCGCGACTACGCCTATTTCAAGATTTGGGAAAGCTATGATCTCCGAGAGGAATACTCTGACCATCCACTAACCCCTGTTAGTTTCGAACTTGGCTGGGCTCCAGCCAATAATTTTTCACTCTCTTATAAAACAGATATCGGCATATATGGTGAAGGAACTACTTTTTACAGCTTAGCCAGTAATTACCATAACAGTCGTGGTGATTCTCTCGGTTTGGATTATCGTTACAGCAGTGCCGAGAAAATATTAGGTTCGCCCTATAGCAGCACAAACAACTACTACAGCAACATACCAAGCGCTGTTTATCCTTATTACAATTATAGTCTCGATGATATCCATCAGATCAACATCACATTGAAAGCCAAGATCATTGACACCATTTCCGCCGCCTACCAGATCGAACATTCACTCTCCCAATCTCAGACCATAGAACAAAATATTTCCCTCATCTATCAACCATCATGCTGGTCTGTTGAACTGCGTTCCAATTATACTCCCGGCGACCAGGGCATTATGTTGCTGTTCAACCTGGCAAATATTGGCAACCCCTTTGGTATCAACCTCCCGGGACAGTAACGCATTATGCATTATGACGTCTTTAATGGCGATGCCGACGGGATATGTGCCCTGCATCAACTTCGTCTTGACGAGCCATGCTCTGATGCCATCCTGACCACCGGACCAAAACGAGATATCACCCTGTTAGCAAGAATGCAGGACATAAAACAAAGCTCTCTCACCGTCCTTGACATATCCCTGGAGAGCAACCGACCTTTTCTAGAGAAACTGCTGAGCAACTCCAACGAGATACTGTACATTGATCACCATTTCCCCGGAGTGATTCCTGAGACACCGGGTCTCACCGCCCATATTAATACAAGCCCTGATACCTGCACCTCTCTCATTGTCGACGTCCTGCTCCAAGGGCGTTACCGAAAATGGGCCATTGTTGCCGCCTTCGGCGACAATCTGCATGATGCCTCCCATAAGGCTGCACAAACACTGTCTCTCTCAAAGCAGGAGCTTGAGCAACTGCAAGAACTGGGAGAACTCCTCAACTATAATGGCTACGGCGCAACTCTGGAAGATCTCTACTTTCACCCAGATGATCTTTACCGGGCAATTCGCCCCTTTGCAGACCCACTTGATTTTATACGCATCTCCCCGGAGATCGCTCTATTACGTCAAGGTTTCCAGCAAGACATGGCTCTGGCGCTCCGACAAAACGCCATAAATCCAGACAAGGTAAATCGGATCTTTCACTTTCCCGACACTGCATGGGCCAGGCGGATATCTGGTGTTTTTGCCAATCTCAAGGCCCAAGAAAAAAAAGATGCTTCCCATGCACTAATTGTTGACAATGAAGACTCCACTCTGCGAATCAGCGTCAGAGCTCCTTTGGCTGACAGAAAGAACGCCGACACCCTCTGTCGGGCATTTCCCACCGGAGGTGGTCGCGCAGCAGCCGCAGGGATCAACAAGCTGCCCCCTGAAATGCTGGATGAATTTATCACAGCCTTTCAGGCAACTTATAATGGAATTCCCCAAAACTCGTATCACACCTGAGGCCAATAAACACTTGACCGAAGCAAACAAAATTCACCCTAATTTAGGATAAGAGGTTTCTGCTATTAATACTTTCTATCGTTTAACCCTATTCATATCAGCCATTGTTTGTATCGGCTTTGGCTCTTTTATCCCTGTGGTCATAGCTCAAGAAACAGCAAAACCAAAAGCTGCAGATCTGGTAACGGATGGCCAACCCATTAATCTGCAACAGGAAAAATACTTAAAACTGTTCAAAGAGCTTCGCGAGCAGCATCATTTTACTCAGGCTGAGATTGACCAACTCTTTACCGGTGTCAATATTGACAAAAGGGTTTTGGAGCTCATGGATAAACAATGGGAAGCCAAACCTTATTATGCCTACTGGCCACTTTTTATCACTCCTGCAGTCATCAAAAGAGGACAGCAAGAGCTCAAGGCCAATCAACAGATTCTGGATCGCATTGAAAAAGAACTGGGAGTCAATCGCGAAATAGTCATTGCCATCTGGGCCATTGAATCTCGATTCGGGGAGCATAAAGGGGCATATGGAGTCTTTAAGACCTTAAATACCCTCTTTGATGCTTATCCACGACGCAGTTCATTCTTTCGCAGCCAGCTTGTTCACTTTCTGCTCCTCTGTCGTGAAAACCAATTTGACCCCCTTTCCGTCACCGGATCTTATGCCGGTGCCTTTGGCCAGACCCAGTTCATACCTTCCAGTTATCGGGAATATGCCATAAGTTTTGACGGCGACAAAAAACGCGATGTTTTTACCTCCACCGAGGACATCTTGGCCTCCATTGCCAACTATCTCCGCCGCTACCACTGGGTTCTTAATGCTCCCCTCTATGTGGAAATCGGCAACGAATTAAAAGGAAAGGAGCTAATCAACGCCAACAGTAAAGGGACAAAAGGCCGAGTCGACTGGCAGCATGTCAGCACTATTCAGGGGGTCAAATTACCCCCGCCGCCAGGAAACCAGCAACTGTCCATCGTCGGACTCGAAAGAAGTCCTTTAATGGGAGGAGGTATGCGCTATGTCGCCGCATATCCCAACTTCCAGGCCATCACAGCATGGAACAACTCAAACAGATACGCCATGGCAGTCTGTGAGCTGGCTCAGGCGTTGAAACAAAACCCATGACAGCATGAACATTTCAGCCCATACAGCTCATGGACCATCTCCTATCTGGAGATGGTCCATTATCATTCTTTTTCTCTGCCTGTGGTCGTGGCCGATTTCTGGCCATGCTCTCAAATCACCCCTGCTGCTTCCCCAACAAAATCAGATCCCGCCCTTACGGGATGACATGGACCGCAAGAGCCTGATCACGGCAACAACCCAACACCTCTGCTACCTGAGAACACTCCCATCCAACACAATTATCCACCTGGGAAAAGATAGTTATTCCAAAGATTGGCTCGTGGAATCGATGGAAACATTTCTTGCCATCCTGAAACAGAAGCCAAGTCCGGCGGAATTCGATCATGCAATACGAGAAAATTTCATCCTCTACCAGGCAAGTGGTCGGAATAAGAATCGAGAGAAAGGGGAAATGCTGATCACCGGCTATTACGAGCCACTTTTGGAAGGCAGTCTGACTAAAAACAATCCATTCATTCATCCTCTCTACACCACGCCTGATTCCCTTCTTACCTATCGGGATCCTGCCACAAAGAAGAAAATAACTGGCTATCAGAATACAGAGGGCGAGAAAGTCCCCTTCTGGACCCGGGCGGAGATAGAAGATGGAAAACTGCTGGCAGGAAGTGAGCTTGTCTACCTGAAAGACCCGGTGGATGCCTTTGTCCTCCACGTCCAGGGATCTGGAAAGATCCGTCTCCGTGATGGTTCCCTACGGGCCGTTCAGTTTGCTGCGACCAATGGACGGGAATACAAAAGTATCGGCAAACTTCTAGTGGATGAAGACAAAATGTCCCGTGAAGAGGCTACCATGCCAAGTATTCGTCAATACCTGTACCAAAATCCTGAAGAACTGAAACGGATTCTGCACCACAATCCCCGATTTGTCTTTTTTCAATGGAATAAAAACAAAGACAGCCCCACCGGAAGTTTAGGATTACCGCTTACCGCTGGACGCTCTATTGCAGTGGACCCTGGAACTCTGCCCACAGGGGTCATGGCTTATCTTGTTTCACAAAAACCAATCATTGACCAGGAAGGTCAAGTCCGGAGATGGGAGGCTATGCATCGTTTTGTCCTACCGCAGGACACGGGAGCTGCCATCAAAGGCGCTGGCCGGGCCGACCTGTTCTGGGGCAACGGCGACTATGCCGAAATAGCCGCTGGTAACATGAAAGAACAAGGACAACTTTATTTCCTGGTAAAGAAAAATGCCAAAAAAAGCAACTCCGTGGCGGCAGAACTCACAAGTTTTCCATGAACGGGCCGAGGAGTATGACAGGTGGTTTGAAAACCGCCTGCTTTTTGCCATAGAACAAGCCGCAATTCAATCCCTGGATATCACTTACTCCCAACCAGCCCTCGAAATTGGTGTCGGTCCCGGCCGTTTCGCCGAGGCCCTGCAGGTTCCCTTTGGCATTGACCCTGCCATGGCCCCCCTCCTCTTGGCTGAGAAACGAGGCATCCGTACCTGTCAGGCCATAGCCGAAGAACTTCCCTTTGCCACCTCCTCACTTGGTGCCATCTTCCTGCTCTTCACTCTCTGTTTTCTTGAATCGCCCGCCCGTTGTTTAGAGGAATGCAGGCGCATCCTACGACCGAATGCACTTCTGGTCATTGGCTTTGTCCCGGCAACCAGCGCCTGGGGCAAGAATCTGATCAACAAAAAAAAAGCCGGACACCCATTTTATCGATTTGCCCGTTTTTTCACCGTTGTCCAGGTGCAAGAGCTCCTCATAGAAAATGGATTCCACATCCTCACTAGCGCCTCTACCCTCTATCAGGAACCAGAAGAACTGGTTACCTTCGAACAATCCAAAACAGGGATGGATGAGCAAGCGGGTTTTGTAATCATTGCTACCGAATGCAACAAACAGTAATTAAGCTTCTAAATAAAGTTGGAGACGAGAGAGCGATGGATCGTACAACGAACCCGCAAAACAAGAGTCTTCCAGTAATGCTCTGCAGGAAGTACTTTTTTTTTGAGGGGGCAACACTAGATTTAGACTTGAAAAGAGAACACGATAATCAAGTGCAGCGTCCAGACTGAATCCAACATAATAATCCTACAAACGGGCATAAAGGCATAGCGGGCAGTCCCAATCGTTTAAAAGAAGACTGCCGCTTTTTTTAAAATTTCACGCCCTATTTGCATTCACTGATACTCTTTCCTTAGCCTCGCCAACTCTTCTGGACAGAGTCTTTCATTTGATCAGAGCAAGAAACGACAGTGCCACCGCCCTCTCCTCTCTCGGCTTCCAAAAACCAAAGAGAAACTTCCATCAACATCGGGAATGTCACAACCCAACTCAACCATCAACTGAGCAGCCGAATCTCTGAATTCCTGTGAAGAACTTTTCCTCTTCTTTGTCATTGCCCACCCTTCAAGGGGTCTAATCCACTCATATGCAAGTTTCCATTTTTTCCTACCAGCTCACTATCCCTTTTTGAATATCAACTGCAACAAGTGAACAAAATTAATTTATCACAGGATATTAGTGAGATGCGCATATTCTTCAGGAGAAGAATATTAAGAAAGTCCCAATGGCTTACAAAATAAAAGTAACTTTTTGCATCATCAATCGTATCTATTATAAAAAAAGGGGACTTATTAAGGTGATAATTTGAACACTCACAACTGAAAGCATACATGAGTAATCTGGTAAAATGATATTTATACAGCTAGCGATGGGATACCATCGATAACGATCTTATGCCCAATGCAAGCAAATCCAACGCCACGAAGATTCGACAACAAATACAAAGCTCTAAAAAACAGCTAGCTAGATGTCATTGGGATTTCCATCTGGTTGTTTTATAATCACAAACGGAGGTAACGTTATGTTAAAAAAAATGAATTTTATTTTTGCATTGGGTTTGGTCGTGGCATTTTTGAGCATTCCTTCAGCAAGTTTTGCCCGAAATAATGGCTTTGGCCCTGGCGATGGCACAGGTGATAATCTTCAATGTTTAGGTGGAATTATTGTCGATGGCGTTTGTATTTGTGACGATCTGTACGGAAGCATAACTCCAGACGAAAATTTTAATGTCGCAGCAGAACAAAGAAGTCGAACTAACGCTGATCCCGTCTGCGATGATCCGGATGGCCCAGATGGAGACCCTTGGTGGTTAGGGTAATAGCCCCCCCCAAGGATGCTGGTCAAGAAGCGACACCTAACCAAGAACATCTCTGGGATAATTCGTGTTTAGAATAAATGGAGCATGGTTTATTTGCCTCAACCAAAAAGGGCTGCTGTTTTCGGCAACCCTTTTTGGATTGATTGGAATAGAGTTACCAGAAATCAGGAAAGCCAGCTGAAGCGCTCCCAGAAATCGGGAAAGGATTTGGCGACACAGCCCTCATCGCTGATCTGCACTCCGGCCACCCTGAGACCAGTCACCGCAAAGCTCATGGCCATGCGATGATCCTTATAGGTATCAATGACCGCACCATGCAGCCTCGCCCCGCCATCACCATGGATGATCATGCTGTCCTGCCGCTCTTCCACCTGCGCCCCCATTTTGGTCAATTCAGTGACCACAGCGGTTAAGCGATCGCACTCTTTGATCCGCAGGTGGGCAATATTATTGATTACAGTCTTGCCATGGGCAAAGGCAGCAACCACGGCAAGTGTGGGGACCACATCCGGCATATCACCCATGTCAACGGTGATCCCTTCCAGCCGCTCCCGGCCCTGAACCATGATCCCGCCTCCTTCCCGGCTGATCTCACAACCCATACGGGCCAATAACGGAACGAGACCGGCATCCCCCTGCAGAGAGGGCACCGGCACATTGCTCACCGTAACCCGGCCAGCCGTAATGGCGGCCGCCGCCC
This sequence comes from Desulfocapsaceae bacterium, assembly GCA_028697885.1. Taxonomy (GTDB): domain Bacteria; phylum Desulfobacterota; class Desulfobulbia; order Desulfobulbales; family Desulfocapsaceae; genus UBA2270. The sequence continues at coordinate 18,015 of JAQVER010000031.1, read as the reverse complement.
AAAAATAAGAGGCATTGGAGGCGTCTCCTTCAATCTCATATTCCATAGCCCGGTAACAGCCTTGGGGGATCACGAAGCGCGTGAATTCCTGGTTGCAATCAACATCGATACCAAAATCGGACATGACGGAAAGGGTCATGGCCACATAAGGTTTTGACAGAACCTCACCCTTGACCTGAAGGATGGCAGGCCGGGCTGCATAGGGTGCGACCAGCAGAAGCGAGGAGAGATACTGACTGGATTTTCCTTCCGGCAGGAGCGTCTCTCCGCCCTGCAGGCCATGACTGTTAATGGTCAGTGGCGGACAAGCTGTGCCGGCAACCGAACTGATATCCACTCCCCACCCCCTGAGCGCCTCCATGAGCGGGCCAATGGGACGCTCACGCATCCTCTCTTCACCATCGATGGTAAAGAGACCATGGCCCAAGGCCGCAACGGAGGTAAGAAACCTGGTGGCAGTGCCATTATTACCCAGATAAATCTCGCCGCTTGGAGTAGCAATCCTGCCGCCATTCCCTTCCACCTGCCAAACATCATCCTCTTTATCGACCTGAATACCCATCTGCCCCAAGGCCTTAGAGGTATACTCTGTGTCTTCACTGGTCAAGGGGCCCACCAAACGACTGCTGCCATCAGCTAGGGCTGCGGCAATCAGCGCCCTCTGGGTCAGACTCTTGGATCCAGGAACCACGATAGTGGCATCAACGCTTGCAACGGGGGATATCTCTTTCATCTCTTCTCGCTTACCTTTCTTCTTTCCATATTTATTTTCCAGCTTTCGTTAATGTATTCCCTGTCGCCTGATACAATTTCTGACGCATAAGCTCCACCGGAGCCGTTTTCCCGGTCCACAACTCAAACTGTGCCACCCCTTGATAGAGTAACATCTCCAAACCATTAATCACCTGGCATCCAACAGCCTTCGCCTCTCTCAGCAGTTTGGTTGTAAGCGGGGCATAGACGATATCCATTACCACCTGGAAACGGGGCAGGATAACCTTGGAGACAGGGCTGACCTGAATCTCTGGCTGCATCCCCACCGAGGTGGCATTAACCAGGACATCTCCCTCCAGGCTTCCAGCATCATCCAATGGATGCCAGAGACATCCCAGATCCGAGGCCAGAGCCCGGCCCCGTGATTCGGTCCGGCTGCAGAGAACAAGCTGTGCTCCCTCCCGCAGTAAACCAAAGCCAATGGCTCGAGCAGAGCCGCCAGCACCAAGAAGAACAACATGTGCCCCCCGCAAGTTCATCTTCTCGGACAGGGCTCGGTTAGCACCCAGCCAATCTGTATTGCTGCCGCAAAGATGCTTTTTGCCGTCAACATCCTTGAGCACGAGGGTATTCACTGCCCCGATCTGCCGGGCCACCTCCTCAATCTCATCAAGCAGGGGGATGACCGCCTCTTTGTGGGGGATGGTCACACTCACCCCCTTTACTCCCAAGGCCTTTAAACCCGTAATTCCGGCCTCCAGATCAAGCACCGGGAACGGCACATAAACACTGTTTTCCCCAAGTTCAGCAAAAGCACAATTGTGCATTGCCGGGCTCAGGGAATGACTCACAGGATTGCCGATAATTCCATAGAGAGCTGTCTGCCCATTGATTGTCACGACCATTGTTAATTCAGCTCCTTGTCTTTTGAGATCAAGGCCTCAATCTGCCGTAAGACGGCGACAGAGAGCTGGCCAGGGGCCGTGGCCTCATCCTCATGTGCAGCACAATAGGTCATGTAACCACCAAGCTCCCCTGTTGCCACCCGGCTGATAACCCCGGGCCGGCCCATACAAAAGGCAATAAGAGGAATATCCATTCTGGCAGCCTCTTCCTGAAGGTTAAGCACCCGGAGGACATCATGATAATCATGGGCCATGGTCACAATCTTGGCAATATGGGCGCCCTTATCCTGGATCATGGCCAAACGACCTACCAGTTCCGCCTTCGTGGGAGTATCCTGGAAATTATGCCAGGAGAGGATCAGACGACTGGGAGAGTTTTCCACCTCCTCCAGCAAGGCCTTATGCGAGGACGAGGGGGCCTTGAGTTCCAGATCAACATACGCAACGCCTTGTTGCACTCCCTCGAGAAGCGGAGCGATCCTGAGCTCTTCATCTCCGGCAAAGCCACCGCCCTCCCAGATCGGTCGATTGGTGAAAAGCAGGGGTTTGGTCAGTTGGGAGATAAAAGGTACAACCGAAACAGTCTTGAGACGATCAAGACGGATCTCTATCACATCGGCCAATGGGCTGATGGTCTCGGCCACAGCCAATCCCTCAGCAACCGTTTCCCTGGCAATCGAAACACAGATACGAAGCATGCTTCCTGTCCTTTTTATTTTTTATTCTCAGGTGGAGCTTGAGGCAGACGACTGGCAAGGCGGATCGCCAGCCCCACAAGCAAGGAGACAATGGCTAGATCGTCAAGCAGTCCCAGACCAAGAATCCAGTCCGGGACAAGGTCAAAAGGCGAGAGGAGATACAAAATAGCCAAGAGCAGAATTCCCTTCACAGTCCAGGGTGTATCTGGTCGAGACAGGAGACGAGTATATGATGCAACCGTTTTCCAGAGGGAGGTATTTAGCTGCTGCCCGGAAAAGGAATCATTCATACTCTTCCTCGCTAGCCAATCCGCAGAGCACCGATTAAATCGCGCACCGACTCCAGTTTCTGCTCACGAACATAGGTAACCATCCCATCAAGCACATGCTCACAGGCCCTGGGGTTTACAAAACTCGCTGTCCCCACCTGCACGGCACAGGCCCCGGCCAGCATGAATTCCATGGCATCCTCTGCACTGGCAATCCCGCCAATACCGATGATCGGAATAGAGACCGCCTGGGCAACCTGATAAACCATACGCAAAGCCACCGGTTTGATGGCAGGCCCAGACAGACCGCCAATGACATTGGCAAGGCGGGGACGCCTGGATTTGAGATCAATAGCCATGCCGATCAGGGTATTGATCAGGGAGACCGCATCAGCCCCTGCTTCCTCAACCGCCTTGGCCACCAGGGTCACATCGGTGACATTGGGAGAGAGCTTCACGATAACCGGCAGCTGACAACTCTGTTTCACTGCCTCAGTCACGGCTGCAGCCATTTGAGGATCCGTTCCGAATGCCACTCCGCCCTTTTTCACATTGGGGCAGGAAATATTCACTTCAATGGCAGCAACGCCGGGGGCCTCGGCCAAACGTTCAGCAAGCTGTCGGTATTCCTCAACAGAATCGCCAAGAATATTGACAATAACCGGCACGCCAAGGGCAGAGAGATAGGGCATCTTCTCACTGATAAAACGATCCACCCCCACATTTTCCAGGCCGATGGCGTTGAGCATGCCGCAGGCGGTCTCAAAAATGCGAGGCGGTGGGTTGCCGGCACGCGGCTCAAGTGAGATCCCCTTGACCACCACAGCCCCGAGACGGTGCAGCTGGACATACGACTCAAACTCACGGGCATAGCCAAAGGTTCCCGATGCGGTCATAACAGGATTTTTCAGCTCAAGGTTACCGATAGAAACCCGCAGATCAAGCTCATCCATTTTTACATTTACAGGCTCCATAGTAACTCCCCAGCATCAAAGACAGGCCCGTCGGAACAGGCATGGGCATATCCGCCAGCCCTCAGGGGCACGGCACAGCCAAGACAAGCCCCCATCCCGCAGGCCATCACCGTCTCCACCGAGACCTGACAGGGAACATGCTGGTTCTGGCACAGATGATGAATCGCTGCCATCATCGGCCTGGGGCCACAACTATAAACCGTGCTTTGCGAGGTCAGATTTAATGTTTTCAGCACATCGGTAACCAGGCCATGATAACCGAATGATCCATCATCGGTAGCAGCCAGCACCTCAAAACCCAAATCCAGAAAATCACCCATGAGCGGAACTAGTTCCTCACTATTACGGGCTCCAAGAATTACTCTGGGGGGTACAGCCACTTGAGACTGCCGCAGAAAATGACTGGCAAGAAAAAGCATAGGCGCAATTCCCATGCCGCCACCCACCAGACAGGCATGAGCAGACTCACCAAGGGCAAAGCCATTACCAAGAGGACCCAGCAGCGACAGGTGTTCGCCTGCCCGGCATTGTGCAAGCCGTTCCGTACCCCGCCCAACTACCTTGAAAAGAATCTGCAGAAAGCCATCGCTGCTGACCTGGTGAATGGAAAAGGGACGCCTGAGTAGAGGATCCAAGCCGGGAGCAGTTTGAACCATAACAAATTGTCCGGGGACTGCTGCTGCAGCAATATCCGGGGCGCTCAAGGTCAGCCTGACAATACCTGCAGCAATGACTTCAGATTGAATCAGCTCGACTTTTTGTTGGAATTGAGACATAGTATAAAATTGATTTACAAATTCGGTAGTTGAAAACTGACAATAGCCATCAGGAAACTCCTTCTTACTAAGTTCCTGCGCTGTTTACCCAGATTCCTGAAAACAAATTACACGCACTCCACACACCATGGAACCCTTAACTCTAACTCTCTTGTTTGCACTAATCTTTGGAGCGATTATCGGTAGTTTTCTTAATGTCGTCATCCTCCGACTGCCCAGCGATAATAGTTCCATCATCTTTCCCGCCTCGCATTGTCCGCGATGCCTGAACACTCTATCCTGGTACGAAAACATCCCCATACTAAGCTTTCTCATCCTCCGCGGAAGATGCAGGCACTGTAACGAGAAGATATCATTACAATACCCCGTAGTGGAGCTGTGCATGGCCCTGCTATCAGCGGCTATCGTCCACCGATTCGGTCTCACCATAACAGGTGCCGGATATTTCATCTTTTGTGCGGCATTACTGGTAATCATCTGGATTGATCTCAAACATCAAATAATTCCAGATGTTATCAGTCTGCCTGGCATCCTCGCGGGACTCATTTTCTCTTTCGTGAGCCCGGCACTTACCTGGCAGAGTTCTCTCATCGGCCTGTTAGTGGGTGGCGGAGTTCTCTACACCATAGCCCTGGCTTATTACCTTTGGAGAAAACAGGAAGGAATGGGAGGTGGCGACATCAAACTGCTGGCAATGATTGGGGCATTCCTGGGCTGGCAAGCACTCCCTTTTGTCATCTTTGCCAGTTCCCTCTCTGGTTCCTGCATTGGAATCCTTGCCATGATCAAACAAGGAAGAGGTACCAAAACGCGTATTCCATTTGGCCCGTTTCTTTCCCTTGCCGCTCTCGTCTATCTCTTTTTTTCAGACCAGGTTCTCTTACTCTATCAGTTATATCTTCATAGCATCTAATGGCATTGAGCCTTTAAAAGCCATTGTTACCTTGGTTCTCTTCCTCTTTAAGATCTATCCTGACAAAACCATTACCTACCAGCAACTTTTCAATATAGTGTTATAGCTCATCATCCCCATCGCTTCTGACAGGTGTAGGGAAAAGAGGACGATCAAGGGAATTCCCAGCCATAATGTTTTCTCCGAGCTCCAGTCCTACCTTCCGACTATCCTCCATCTGTTTTCTACTATGCCCATATTTTGGATAAAAGCGATGAAACCAGGAGCTTCCAGCCTCCGGCACCTTTCCCGCCAATTTAAGAAAAACACCAATTGTTCTCCAGGGTTCAGGTGTGGGGTGCGAGAAGACAATGGGTGCGACAACTTTAGCGCCACAGCCTCTGAGCAATCTTTTGAGTCCAAAATAATGAACGCGCCAATACCCACGGCAGGAGATAAAAGGAAGAACAACCTTCCCCCCAAACAACTTTTTTCCATCACGATCAAGGAGAGAGAGTACCGGACCGCTGGGGTTATAGGACCAGGTTGGACCAGCAAGAATAATAAGATCCCACTGATCAAAGCAGCTGGAGTTGATTAATTGCACAGGATAACGTTTACGAAGAAAGGTCTGCATCATCATCAAAAACGTGGCGCTGATAGAACCAATGGGAAACCGTAATTCAGATACCGGATTCAGTTGTTCCCATAAAACCTCTACGCCACTCTTCTCAAGCCCTTCAATCAGGCCGTGCAGGAGGTTTCTTGTTTGACTGCTGAAGGAATAGGAAATTATAAGAATTCTTTTTGTATTCAAGGTCGTAAACCACAATATACTTTCTAACTAACCATAAGTTAAATACCTGTCAGAGACTATACTGCAGTTATACATAAAAAAAAAGCCCCCGATCTCTCGGAGGCTTTGTATACAAGAAAAACCAGACTCGTATATGTCTATCTATTCTTCAATTTCATGCTCAACACCGACTGCAATCTTGTAGAGCAGGGTCACAACAAAAAATCCAGTAGCCCAGATACCAAGTGTAATACCAAGTTCATTAGCAGTTGGGATATACTCGGTAATCTCATCAAGAGGATTAGGGACAAATCCGGCAAAAACAAAACCAAGTCCCTTGTCAATCCACAAGGCAATAAAAATCATAACACAGGAAAGTCCAAGTAAAAACTCATTCTTTTTCCTGGCATAAGGCCAAGCAAAAAGCCCCAAGGCACCAAAGTTCAACACTACTGATGTCCACATGAATGGCACAAGATTGTTATAAACATGCCCATGATGCTCAAGCCCAAAGAAAAGATATTCAATACTGTGTTTATGGCCGGGAATATTAGAATAATAGCCTACAAAAACCTCAAGGAAAACAAAAAAGGTGTTCAGCAGGGCCGCATACATAATGATCGTCACCAGCTTGTCCATCGCTTTCTTACCGGCATCAAAATTGGCAACACGCTTCAGAATCAGGCAGGCAATGATGATAAGGGCAGGACCGGCCGCAAAGGCCGACGCCAGAAAACGTGGGGCAATAATGGCTGACAGCCAGAAATGCCGCCCAGGCAGACCACAGTAGAGCATGGCGGTTACGGTGTGGATTGAAACCGCAAAGGGTATGGAAAGATAAACAAAGAAATAGATCCACTTGGGAGGATGTACCTGTTTTCTCTCGGCAGTGAGAATCACCCAACCACAAAGGATATTCAAGAAGAGATATCCATTCAAAACAATCATGTCATAAAAGAGCATGGAATGAGGAGTCGGATGAAAGACCACATTCAAAGCCCTGGTTGGCTGGCCAAGATCCGCCATAATAAAGAGCAGACACATGGTGATGGCACCAATAGCCAGAAATTCACCAAGAATCGTAATCTTGCCGAAGGCCTTAAAATCGTGAACATAATAGGGCAGAACCAGCATCACACCTCCGGCGGCAACACCAACCAGAAAGGTAAATTGGGAAATATAAAGACCCCATGAGACATCACGGCTCATACCCGTCATTCCAAGACCGAAGAGATACTGCCGGGCATAACAGGCAACACCTACAGCCATGAACATTCCTAAAAATGCAAGCCAGATCCAATAAGCCGGCTTGCCTTTGAGTGTTTTTTCAATCATGACTCCCTCACACTATGTAGAAGACTGAAGGCTTAGTACCCAGGGAAGGATTTCGCTGGATAGTAAACTCTTTATCAAGAAGCTGTCTGATTTCTGACTGTGCATCATTCAGATCACCAAAAACAATGGCTCCTGTTCCTTTGCAGGCCTCCACACAGGCAGGTTCCTGCCCAAGGGCCAGACGTTCGCCGCAGAAATTGCATTTTTCAACAACTCCACGCATACGGCTTGGAAAATCCTTATTATATTTTTTAATATATGGACGTGGATCTTGCCAATTGAAACTTCTCGCCCCGTACGGACAGGCAGCCATACAAAACCTGCAGCCTATACAGCGATGAAAATCCATGGCCACAATGCCATTCGCCTTCACCTTAAAGGTGGCTTGCGTAGGACAGGCACGGACACATGGCGGATCGTCACAATGATTACAGAGGACGGCAAAATCAGTTTCCTTAACAGTTTTTGCTAAATGGTAGGATGACTCTCCGGTAAAGACATTTTCAAAAGGAGCTTTCCAGATCCATTTAATTTCACTCTTCCGGTTGTCAAACTGGGGAATATTATGGGCATCGATACAGGCGGCGATAGCGCCATCAAGGAGCTCAGGCTGTTCTGAAATCTTGCGCATATCAATTACCATGCCCAGACGTACTCCCTGGGGAGCTTCTTCAACAGGTGCCCCATGAGCTGCCTCTGCCGCATGGCCTTCAGCAGCACCATGCTCATGTTCGGAAGCAAGTGCGTTTGAAGCGCTCAGCCTGACAAGAGCCGGTGCCCCGATCCCCGCAAGCGCTGTCGCCCCTGCAATCTTGAGGAATTTTCTTCTTTGCTTATCCATTAGTGGGTCTCCTCCTTCGATACCGCTTCCTTAGGACTCAGATGACAGTCCCAGCAGTATGGCTTTACAGCTGCATAGGTGTGGCAACTATCACAGAATTTTTCTTTATTGCTATGACACTGCATGCACGCCAGCTGAAGGCCCTTGCGGTAATCCTTCCCATCGACCGTAACAACAGTACGATTGCCGTCGCGCAGAACATTATCCCGCCACTCATTCAAGAGCTGCATATGATTGGCCCGCATATACTCAACAGACTCAACACATTTTTTTTCTCCACCCGGTGGTAGTTCAGGTTTTGGCACGGTAGCTGCCTTTAAACCATTGAACCAGATGGGGAAAGTCACAAAGAGGACGAAAATAATCAGTCCCGGTATGATTGTTCCTTTATTGTACATTATACTGTTTCCTCCGTTCCGGTCCGGTTTAGACTAAGGTCCTGAGACCTTCATCAAGTTCTTGTCGATTTTCACCATCCATTACCAGGGCATTACCAACCAGCTCTGAGACACCACACACATCACAGCCAGGATTCCAGTAATTCATGAGCGAGGTCAGGGTGGCGCGATCAATGGCACACACACAGGAAAGCATGTTGACATCATGTTTATCGATCACATGTTTCACAGCATTGGCCCGGGGCAGCCCGGAACGCATTCTGAGTTCCATAATCTCATCAGTATTCAGACCGGTACCGGAACCACAGCAGAAGGTCTGCTCCCGAATGGTATTCTCCGGCATTTCAACCCAGTTATCCACTACATGATCAAGGATATAGCGGGGTTCGTCCATGAGCCCCATGGCACGGGCAGGATTGCAGGAATCATGAAAGGTTGCCTTGACATGGGCATTACGGCTCTTATCAAGTTTCAACTTGCCATTTTTAATCAAATCAGCTGTAAACTCGCTGATATGGACCATCTTAGTAGAAGCAGCATTCTTAAATGTGGTCCCGGTCATGGGTGACTTTGGCACCTCGAGGAAATCAGCTGGGCCGTTCATGGTATCCATATACTGATGAACAACACGCCACATATGACCGCATTCACCACCAATAATATACTTCACTCCCAGGCGCTTGGCCTCGGCATACATCTTGCCGTTGAGCTTCTTCATCAGCTCATTATTGGTAAAAAGTCCGAAGTTTCCGCCCTCAGAAGCATAGGTTGACCAAGTGTAATCCAGACCAATATGCTCAAAGAGAAGCAGATAACCCATGGCCGTATACAGCCCTGGCTCAGCAAAGACATCAGCGGAAGGAGTGATAAAAAGCACCTCCGCCCCTTTGCGGTTAAACGAGGGAGTAATCTTTACACCAGTCAGGTTCTCAATATCATCAGCCAGGAAATCAACATTATCCTTGAAGGTATGAGGCTGCAACCCCATATGATTACCGGTACGATTGGAATTTGAGGCCGGCTCCAGGATCCAGTTGATCCCCACACCCACCAGATGCAGCAATTCACGGAGCATCATGGTGACTTCGGCAGTATCAATACCGTAAGGACAGAAGACCGAACAACGACGGCACTCTGTACACTGGTACGAGTACATGAACCACTCCTTAAGTACTCCGACCGTCATCTCCCGAGCACCAGCCATTTTGCCCAGTATTTTACCGCCAAGAGTAAAATCATTGCGATAAACAGACCTCAGCAGCTCTGCTCGTAAAACCGGCATATTTTTGGGATCTCCGGTTCCGAGGAAGAAGTGACATTTGTCGGCACAGGCCCCGCAACGGACACAACAATCCATAAAGATCTTCAGAGAACGGAACTTGTCCAGACGTTCCTTGAGTCCCTTGAGGATAATTTCCTTCCAGTCCTCCGGAAGCTTCCAGTCATCCTCTTCTGGATTCCATTCACGGGCATTGGGAAAATGTAGATCCTTCTGACTGTTCAGGTACTCGACCTTTTCCTGTTTGGCCGGATAAGCATAATTACCCGGTTTAAAAATCGCAGGGATATCCATCCAGTCTTTGGTAGGTATCGCTCCTGTCGCCAAGGACGGCCCCTGCACTACGCTTTTCGATAATTGTTCTAATTTTGGAACTGCCATCGTTATCTATCCTTATAAGCTAGTTTTGGGTGTGGACAATCTCACGCCTCGTCCTTTGTGGCTGACAGCTCTTTCTCAACCGGTATACCCGCATCCACCATAAACTCCCTGAACTCATCCTCGTATCCTGCATAGGAATGAGGTTTAATCGTTGGATCATTCCAAGGATTGATGTGTCGTTTTGCCCGGCTGTCATTGGCCATATTCCTGGTGGGACTCATGAAAACTCCACCCATGTGCATCAATTTACTAAAAGGGAAATAGGCAAGCAGAGTTGAAACCAGAAAGAGATGAATATAAAATATTGTCCCAATCTTAACATTGATCACCGGGGAAAAGGTCACCAGACCCGTTGCCAGATTCTTGATATTAATGATGTCAATATTGGTGCGCAGGAAGTAGCGCATCAGAATGCCGGTCACACCGATAGCAAAGATCAGCACCAGCGGGAAATAATCGTTATTCAGCGAGATATAACGAACATGACGATTCACAAGACGACGCCCGAAGAGAAGAAGAAGCCCCAAGAGAAGTGTCACACTCGAAAGATAGAGTGTGGGTGCTCCGATCTGCAACATGGAATCAACACTTTCAATGGCAGACAGCCAGGAAGGAATGGGATCTACAAAAAGACGCATATGCCTGATCACAATCAGGAGGAACGAATAGTGAAAGAGAAGTCCAAAAAGCCACAACCACTTGGATGATTCATAGGTGATTTTGGGTCCGTCATAGATATCTGCTTTGGTATTCCTGAACAGTGATCTGAAGAGAAAAATCTCCAGAAACATCCTGGCCACAACCTCTGAGGTCTTAGTGGGACAGTCCAGTTTGTCCTGCTTAATGAAATCCAATGACGCACCCTGACCACATGTTGTGGGGATGGAAAAAGGAACAGGTGATTTTGCCCATTGTGTGACCCGATAGACAAAGCCACCCACAAAGAGCATCATGGCCAGATACGGTATGGCAACACCAAATAAGTATTGCATACCCGGTACCTGGGATCCTAGCCCTGCAATCAAGATCAGAGCAATGACTGCCAGGAATGAGAAGGCGTACTTCATTTCTTACCTCGCTTCAAATTGAACAGTGTTGGAAACTGTGCGGAATTTCAACCCCCCTTCCGACCCAGCACCCAGTTAATGGCTTTCAACAGCCTTAATAGACTCCTGAATATTGGTTTTCAGCAAATTCGTCGGACATTTACTGTCAGTAAGAATAAAATTGCCGGTCTTTATTTCCTGAATCCGAACCTGATACAAGCGTTCCCGACATTGCATGTACAGGTCAAAAGCGGCAAGCACAGCAAGATCAACAGCAAACTCAAAATCATACAGCTCCTGAACAAGATGACATCTTTCCTTATCCTTGGCCAGAATCTCACGGGTTATATGCTTGACCGCATGAATCGGCCCCACTGCTACTGACGCCGCAAACTCCTGAATGGCACGAATGAGCATGATCTGCTCCAAGGGCGCAACAAACTCTTTAGGGTCGGCATTTCGAGCAAGTAGGACGAATAGCGCATCCAGGGCTTCCCTGACATTGCCACCAACAGGATTGGCGAACTTATCCTTTTCTTTTTTGAAAAAGGATGAAGACTCATAGGTCGACAGGGTGTAATCAACCCACCTGTCAACGATCTTCTCCCTATAATTCCTAAATGCCTCATCAAGCTTCATTGTTCACCAGTCCTTCGTAAATAGCAGGCCTTTAGGTATTCATTAACTGAATAGTCATTCATAAGCAACGAGCTTTATCACTTTTTTTTCTGTTAATCAAGATTTTTTTACAGTACCCCACGTATCTGTTTCACCCATATTTTTTTAATACAAAGCAATGAATACTTTTTGTTCAAAACATGAGCCATCACCGCCGGACAGCTTTTCATTCCCTTTCTCCACAATCTCCTTTTTCATCTTCGGGACTGAGCATCCGCCACCACTGTTAAACTATTTTTTTTCCACCTGCTGCAGGGCCTTTGCTTGATCCTGAGCGAGGTCCAGTGTAGCAAAGGTCGGCGAACCGGGCAAGCTCATCACGATCTCACTGATTTCATCTATCTCAATCTTTCCAGGTCCTGTCTGCAAGTCGAGGACATGCCCACCTCGCGTCTTGTTTTTATTCAGAAAATGAAAGTGATATCCCGGGACATTTAACCCCTGCATAAAATCGGGAGTATAAAATCCGATCAAAGTTCCCTCGGTATCTTCATATTTGAACACGGCCTGCTCCTTAACTACTTCAGCCAAGGGGCGGTATGGAGGACGCTGGCTCGGGACAGAACGAACCATCATTTTGCGAAAATGGCCCGGGATGCGAAAAGCGTAAAAGTGATTCCGATTGGTTATGAGTCGATCCAGATTCTGCTGCAATCCCTGATAATTCAATTCGACAGGAAGATCCGCATTCTGATCGGCATCAAATCGGGTGACAACAGCAAACGGTGTATTCTGCTCGCCTTTGACCGGATAGGCAACGCCATCCATCCTGACCTGATAAAAACGTCCATCCAGGGCCACCATTTCTCCATCCAGATGGTTAAAGGTCCCCAACCCCAGATCACCATGAGCCGACAAATCTGAGAAGCTCAGATCTCCATCATAGAATCCTTTGAGCAATCCATTGATTGTCGAATACTGAAACAGGCTGTCTGCCTGTTCTCCAGCATGAACTATTGAAGTCAGTGCTAAGAAAAGAAAGGAAAAGACGACCAGCCGGATACGTGTTTGCATACTTCCTCCAGAACTCTTTTCGCCCCTTCATGCAGGGCAGACATAAAACAAGAAAAGGTAAAAAATTCCTCATTTCATTCATCGATACTATTGAGCGAGGAATCAGGTAACGGCAGTTGCAGGGCCAGCGAATTCTAATGATCGAGCGGGATAATTGAACCAGAAAGGCTTGGGAAAGTACGCAAGATAGTGATTTGTTACAATGTCAGAATGATCAAGGACTCTCCTCTCGAATCTGCTCTATCGCAAACAAAAAAGGAACGACTTTGTCGTTCCTTTTTTGTTTGCGATAGAGAGCTTCCTATTTCACCTTTTCAATCTCGATCAGACCAATCCTAGAATTATTTTCTTTATCGCCATCGTTGAGAATGACAAGCTCTATAGAATCATTTTCTAGAATATCACCCATCAGGATATCCTCATCATGATCAACCATATAGAGATGTTTACCATCCCGGGATATAACGCCTGAGAAACCTTCCGTAATCTTTTTATTGTCACGGGCTTTAAGAAAATAGGTACGTTCTCCAGTGAAAAATCGTCCTTGCTGCTCCTTAATTGTCCATTTACCATCCACATCTGTAGTCGAAAAAAAGCCTCTTTCCTCATGATGATGACCATAGCTCTTCGTTTCCCACTTTCCGGTCAGATCAGGCATCGGGTTTGAAGCAGCTAAAACAGTACCTGCTGAAATCAGTATACAGGACGCAAACGCAACAGCCACGGCAATCGATTTTTTCATAATATCTCCTTTGGGGTTGAATGTTAGCTTAGCCAATCTACTTTCAAGACATATTACCGAAATGACAACCCGAAACAAAGCAATTTTTTGTAGTCATAACCTACTAATAGTTATACGTTTTCAAAACTTATTCATATCCTCCAGCACCCGCATTGACTCAGCAATATAGGGGTCATCCTTGACCTCCTCCAACCATTTTAAACGGTCATCTCCTTGCTTTGCCCCATTTTCCGTCTCCTCGTCCATCGCACCCTCTTGCTCCACACGATATTTACGATAATGGGAACCTATTTTTTTACGAGCAGCTTCAGCCTCTTCACGCCTCTTCTTCATATCACTCAACTGCAGTGACACTACCGTGTCCTTGCTCCGTTCTTCAGCCTTCTTCGCTTCATCGGCAATGGCCTGCAGGCCGGAATCAGATTTTACCCTGTGCTCGCTGGCCGCAACCAAGCGCTTCAAATCAATCTTTTTACCGCCGTACTTGACAAAAGGAACAGGCTCAACTTGATCCCAGGGCAAAGAGTAATCAATATACTGCTCACCGGATTTCAGATATTGAAAAAGACTCGGCAAGACAATATCCGGCTCTACGCCCTTATATTGTGTTGATCCGCCAGTCACCCGATAAAATTTTTGAATCGTTACCTTCAGTGCCCCCAAGTCATCATAGCTGCGCAAATGTAAGGTAGGAATATTTTCATTCATATCCACCAGAGTCTGTACCGTTCCCTTACCGTGAGTATGCCTGCCGCCAATGATCACCGCCCGGCCATAGTCCTGCAGAGCAGCCGCCACAATCTCTGAGGCAGAGGCAGAAAACTGATTCACCAGAACCACCAGAGGGCCATCGTAGACGATCCCCGGATCTTCATCGTTAAGGACCCGCTTGACGCCGGAACTGTTTTTCACCTGCACAATCGGCCCTGATTTGATAAAAAGGCCTGCAGTATCCACCGCATCCACCAACGAGCCGCCACCATTATTACGCAAGTCAAGAATGATGCCCTTGACACCCGCTTTCTTCAGATCTTCAATGGCCTTCCTGGTATCCTCCGTGCAATTTCTGGCCTCATTCCCGTTCTTAGTCCCTTCAAAATCACGATAGAAACTGGGGATCATGATATAGCCAATCTTTCCTCCACCCGGGGCATCAAGAGCCACCGATTTCACAAAAGTCTCTTCAATCTGGACGACATCACGAATCAAAGAGATCACCACTTTCACTCCATCCGGTTTCTTCACCGTCAGACGTACCTCCGTGCCCTTGGGACCTCTGATCAGGCGAACGGCATCGCGCAGACGCATATCAGTAATCTCGACAGGGTCCCCATCCTTCTGAGCCACCTCAAGAATACTGTCCTCTGCCTCAAGCTTTCCCTGTCTGGCAGATGCGCTTCCCGGAATAATGGACACCACCTTGATATAGCCATCCTCCTCTCGCAATACCGCTCCAATCCCTTCAAGACTACCGCGCATATGGATATCAAAGTCTTCCTTATTATCCGGCGGCATATAGTCTGTGTGGGGATCAAAGGCCCTTGCCACCGCGTCAAAAAAACGATCAATGTGATCCTGAACAGTCTCCTGATGCAGGCGATGGAAGAACTGTTTGTTCAACTTGGTGACCCTTTCTCGGGCCTCCTTCCACAAGAGGTCATCACTTTTCTTTTCTTTCGCCGTCTGCTGCTCCGTCAGGGCATCAAGATACTTGGAGATGATCTGTTCCTTCAGTATCTTCCGCCAATACTCCCGCAAGCCCTGCAGATCCGTGGCATAAGTTAATTTTTCCGGATCAGTTTCCAAAGATTCTTTCTGATTCACATCAATATCCCCGGCCAGAATCTCAGAAGCCATCTTTTCCACCTGCTGAATGCGGACATTGAGAAGATCGAAACCTTTCTGCGGCAAAGTCAGATTGCCGTGCAACAGTTCATCATCAATAGATTGGGAATAAGCAGTCAAGACATCAACATCTTGCTGCAGCAGAAAACGCTTCTGAAAATCAAGCTGTTTCATATACAGATCAAAGGCCGCACGACTGAGTGAATCGTCCATCTGCTTATCGCTGAAATGCATAGCCGGTAACTGCTTGCTGATCATATAACCAATCATCCTGTCTCTTCCCATATCCACCGTGGCCAAGCCATTTGCAGCCCCGGTATCGATGGAGGTAAAAAACAAAAAGACAGAGAGAAACAAGCTGAAAAAAACTGATGAACGATTTTTCATAAAATGACATCCATTAAAAGGAAAAAAAGGGGTTGCTCACCCTGTTAACAATGCTACACTGACGACATAGACTAAAAAAACCTACCAGAATCCAACAAGAAAGACCACGAGAAAGACAATTAATATGAAAAAACTACAGACAAAACTCGCAAAATTCGTCAGTGAACGAAATTGGGAACAGTTTCACTCTCCAAAAAATCTGGTTATGGCCCTCAGTGTTGAGACTGCGGAACTAGTGGAGATTTTTCAATGGATGGAAGGACAGGAAAGCAGAGAGGTGGATGCGGTCACCCGCAAACACATTGAAGAAGAAGTTGGAGATGTGATGATCTACCTTACCATGCTGGCATCCAAGTTTGACCTGAATCCGATAGAGGCCGCCCATAAAAAAATGAAGCTCAACGCCATAAAATACCCTATCACTCCTTAATGGTGAGCCGTCATCAAAAAACAACGATCCCACTACAATTCCTGTTAAAAATATTTTTATTGTGATTAAATGAATTAACCTTCTTTTTACGAAGGCAAGGGGAAACAGGACAAACTAAAAGTCAGTTTTTGATTAATTGGTTAAGATTGGTACTGGAAAGTAGAGGCGAGAGCACTCTACTGATATCAAGTTATTGATAACATGATGTCCGACTGTAATCATAAATAGCCAGGCATCAAAAAAAAAGGAGGTGCAAATAGTGTGAGATTTTCCGAACAAGCCAGTACCGTTTACAGATCTCAACAGAATCACACAAAAAACAGTCTAAAGTAAGGGAGGGAAAAATGAAAAAACATATTTTAACTATTGTTTGTTCTGCAACTCTGCTTTCTATCTCTTCCATCGCATACAGTGCTGCAGGTCCATACGTGAGCGGCAATGTAGGTCTTGTAATTCCCAATGATTCCGATGTTACTAATTTACTACCAGGTTCCACCGTAACTGTCGAATCCAACAATGGATTAGCCATTGCTGGCACCATAGGATATGGCTTTAGTAACAATGTCAGACTTGAGGCCGAGGTTCAATATATAAAGCATGATTTGGATAAAACCAATGTATACGGTGGTGATGTTGATTTAGATGGTGATGCTTCGAGCCTTTCCTTGCTGTTTAACGGCTATTATGATTTTAAAAATGAAAGTGCATTTACACCATTCATAAGCGCTGGCCTCGGATTTGGGAAGACTTCGGTAAGCGACATAAATGTACCAGGTATGGGCCACATATCATCGAGTAACGACGACACTGTATTTACCTACCAATTAGGTGCTGGCGTGGGTTATGCTGTAAACGAAAAAGTCACGCTCGATGTCAAATATCGTTTCAGTGCCTTTTCAGATCCAAATTTTGATGGCATGACAGCTGAATATTCAGGCCACATCATTTATGCTGGCATCAGAGTAGGATTCTGATATGGCAATATACATTAACTTGCCCCTAGTATTTAAGTCCATATCCAGTGCCTCGCTCTGGCTAATCAGATTGAATTATCAACCTCGTTTACCTTCAGTTCTCACCCTTCAGCAAATTAATCCCCCCATAGACCTCTGCGCTTGCCACCAGCACCTTAACTGCCCCTCAACCCCAGTCTTCTTTCACCTCTGAAAGAATGTCAAATTGAATGGAAGTATCTTTCGCCCTAACTGTCAAATCCCCTTTAAGTTACTCTCATTCATCCGAAGCCGCATCATCGTTCACCTCTTCTATCTTCCAGCCCTGGGACACCAGAAAGCCGCGGACAATATGGGCCTGGTCATATCCCGCCCGGCCTTTCATCGCATCGACGATCGGCTTGAGACGAACGAGCCCATGCGCCCTGAACAATTCAGTCATACAGCCCAGCACCTCCCGGTCGACGTACCGATCCACATCCAATCCCTTGTCCTGCTGCAGGAGCTCTCCAATGTGGGAGGCAATGGTAGAAGTTTTCAACTCCCGCGCAGCTGCAATCTCCTCTACGCTCAACCCTTTCTCCGCCAGGCGCAATGTTTCCTCTAAGGTCTGGCCACTAGTCTGCTTCCGGGCAACTGATGGCAGTGTAACCTTTGCACTC